>NZ_JBFOCK010000092.1:0-11809 GCF_040907765.1 Aeromonas sp. s9 | reverse complement strand
GTAATGCCAGTCAGTTAAGCCTGACTGGCATTGTTTTTACTAGGTTTTCTCGTCGCATACTTCTGTGGTTTGGCTTTGATGCACCTTGGGTAACTTCGTTCTCGGCGGGCGGGTAACTTGAACTGCTCTGCCTGTTTGTCCAACTCAGCGACACGCCCTGGAACCATGCCCGGTGACACAAACGGCAGGCAACTGAGTTCATGCAGCAGATACACCGATGCCATGTGAAAGCTCAACTGGCTGGCCGTATAGCCCTTTAAGCTCGCCGCCATCCTAACCATCTGATATCTCAGTAGGTTATAGGCCAATACCAAGCCCCATAGCTCCTGCCTTACTCCATCGGGTTTCTTGCTGCGCAGCGTCAGCCGGTGCTGTTGCAGGCTATGTTTCATCTCCCGATAGCCCAGCTCGATTTCCCAGCGATTCTGGTATAGCTCCATCAACTCGCTGGCCGGGAAGCGCAGCGGGTCGGTGAGCGAGGTCAGCACCTGCCGCTCCTTGCCGTTTACCGTCCGGGTCAGCAGCCGGGCTTCGAACTGCTCCGGCAACTCGCTCCACTTCTTCTTGGCCTGCGGACTGGCTCTGAGGCGTACCAGCACATCCTGCCGCCCCAGCTTGCGGATGACCTCGTATTGAGCCCCCTTTTTCAGCGGAATAAGCCAGTGACGCGCTACGCCCTGGCGTTGCCAGGCATGGAGTAACCCCAGTGAGTAGAAGCCCTTATCGAACAGGGTCAGGCTATTATCGGGTGTTTTTTCAATCAGTTGCTCTGCCAACACCATCTCGTTTACCGCACAGGAGTCCATCACTGTCTGGGTCAGCAGATGACTGGTCAGCTCCATCTGACACAACATGCGGACCTGGGGATATTGCGTCTCCCCCTGGACGGTTTTCGACTTGGCAAAGGCGCCGGCATTGTCCGGAGTATCGGGCGTGCGCCAGACCACCCCGTCCACGGCCAGCAGCTGCAAGCCGGCCCAGGTGGGGTGCTGACACAGCTGATGCCAGAGTGTGGCGGTCTGCTGGAACACCTGTCGAACGGCTTGGTCAGCCAGTTTTTGGCGCGCCTGGATGAAGGCGCTGGGGACGACAAACGGCCGGTCGCCGGGTAACAGGATATCGAGCTGGTTGGCCAGCTGGGCCATAGGGACATGACGAAACAAGGACATCCCGATAATGGCCCATAGCACCCGCTCCATGGGCATGCGCCGTCGGCGCAAGGAGACGGAGCCCGTCTCGGCCAAGCAAGCCTGCACCAGTTCAGGTGACAGCAGGTCAGACAGGGACTCAAACTTTCCGGGAGGACAGGCGTGAATGAAGTCGAGAGCTTGGTCGATACGCATAAAAAAATCCGAAACCCAACAAGGAGTTTCGGATTCTTACACAGCCTGAGGATCGGTCAATGGATCCTTAACTGATCGGCATTATCCCTCGGGAGCCTTTTTGCAGTGCAACGCCATCAGGGGTAGCGGATCACCGCCCCCTGCCCCCCTTGCAGCACCAGGGTGCTACCCAGGGGCGTCTCGTCCCAGAAGTCCGTGCCCCCCGGCGCCAACGGGAACTCGCAGGGGTACTCCCCCCAGTTGAACAGGCAGAGCAGCTCGCCGCCCCCGGGCAGCGCCACCCGCCCGCGCTCGAATGCCATCCCCTCGAAGCGGGCCGCCGGGGTGCGCGCGGCGCACAGGGCGAGCAGTTTGCCAAGGCGCGCCCCTTGCGCCTCGTCCAGATCCTGCAATCTGTCCCCCGCCAGCACCATGCCACCGCTCGCCACCAGGGCGGCCAGGTGGAAGTCGTACTCGGCGCAGCTCCCATGCTGGCCCGGGATATCCCGCAGGCAGACGCAGTCGGGGTCCAGCACCCAGAGCCGCTCGTGCTGCCAGGCGCGGCAGAAGGCTTCTCGCGCTATCTGGCGAAAACGGGGGCCCTGGCGCTCCACGTCATCGCTCACCCGCATGCCGTGCACCAGGCCGAGGCTAGGCCACAGCGGCGCATTGCAGCCGAGCAGGAAGGCCCCCTCCCCGGCGCCGCGCAGGATGGCGGCCATGCCGCGCCGATAGGCCTCCACCCGGGTGGCGGCGGGGTCGTGGAAGCGCCCACCGTGGATGGCCCCCCAGAAGTTGGCATCGAGCTTGAAGTAGTGAATGCCCCACTGGGTACGCAGGGTGCGAAATACCTGCTCTAGGTGCGTCTGCACCTCGGGGTGGGTGCCATCCAGCACGTACCAGGGGGTGCAGCGCCAGCCCCCGTAGGTGACCCGCTCCGAGGGGAGCGGCAGGCCATCCTCCCCTTTCACGAACCAGTCAGGGTGATCCTGGAACACTTGCGAGCCGGGCTCGGCGATAAAGGGGGCGACCCAGAGCGCAGGCTCGCAACCGGCGGCGCGGATCTCCCCTGCCAGGGCCGCCACCCCCTCCTCGAACTTGGCGGAGGGGGTGAGCCAGTCCCCCATCCTGGCCTGATAGCCGTCATCTATCTGGACGTAGCGCAGAGCCGGGAAACGCTCGGCCCGCACCGCCAGGTTCTCGCGAATGTCCGCCGCGCTCACGTTCGCGTAGTAGTGATACCAGGAGCACCAGCCGCTCGGGCGCGTGGGCACCTCCCCCACCAGGGAGCCGTGCTCGGCGGCGATATGCTGCGCCAGCGTCGCGAGCAGGGCCTCCCTGTCCGGCCCCTCCAGGCAGATCAGCGCCTCGCTCTGCCAGTGTGCACCCGGCGCCAGAGTGCGCCCTTCGGTGTTCATCACGATCTCGAGGCGCCCGTCGGGATGGAGGCGAAACTCCCCGCCAAAGCGCTGGCAACTCGCAAAGGCCAGCAGCAGCCAGCCCCCCTCCTGCGCCACCAGCAGCAGGTTGTGCACCGTGTGGTAGCCATGGTCGGCGGTGATGCGATAGACAGACGCATCGGGGCAGCGGCCCAGGTGCTCGGGGGCATTCCAGCGTCCCCCGGTCTGGGCCAGCATCTGGAACCCCTCTCCGTAGATGGCCGCGTCGGGCGCAAGTCCGAGATCCCCCTCAAACAGCCGCCAGTGGTGGACGGCCTCGGACTGCTTCCCGGTGTTGTCGAGCCTCACCCGGCAAAGCGGCCCCTCCCACTGGCGGGTTTGCAGCAGGGTGTCAGGGAGGGCGGGATCGGCGGGCAGTTGGCGCAACCGGGCCAGGAGAGAGGGGGTCGACATGGGAACTCCTTCTTGTGAATGGGGATGAAGCCGGGGCCATTGTATCCCCTGCGGGCCAGTTGACCCTGTTCCCTCCCCCCCGTGCCTGTTAAACTGCGACCTTGCTCACACTTGCCAAGATGAGGCCCCCGTGCTGCTGCAACGCACCCTGCGCTACCTTCGTGATTTTCTGGTCATCATCGCCTGTCTGCTGGCAGGCAAGGCCGTGGCGGCCATCCTGCCCTTCGCCTTCCCCGGCAGCATCATCGGCATGCTGCTGCTGTTCGTGCTGCTCTCCTTGCAGATCGTCCGCTTCTCCTGGGTCGAGCTGGGGGGCGGCCTGCTGCTGCGCCACATGGGGGTGCTGTTCGTGCCGGTGGCGGTGGGCCTGGTGGCCTGGCTCGAGCCCCTGCGCCAATCCTTCGGTCTCATCATGCTCTGCGTCGTGCTCGGCATCGTGCTCATCCTGGGCGCGGTCGGCCACCTCTATCAAAGGATGAACAAGCCATGATCCTCTGGTTCGCCCTGCCCCTCACCCTGGCCCTCTATTTCATGACACGGGCCCTCTACCGCCGCCTGCCCTGGCCCGTCATCAATCCGGTGCTGATCCCCACCGCCGTCATCATCGGCCTGCTGCTCTGGCTCGATCTGCCTCTGGATCAGTACCAGCAGGGGGCCTCGCCCCTGACCGCCCTGCTGGAACCCGCCGTGGTGGCCCTGGCCCTGCCGCTTTACCAGCAGGCGCGCCAGATCCGCGACAAGCTCACACCCATCCTGGCCTGCACCCTCACCGCGGTGCTCATCTCGGTCTGTACCACCCTGGGGGTCGGCCACCTGATGGGGGCGGATCCGGCGCTGCTCGCCTCCATCGCCACCAAGTCCATCACCACGCCGCTCGCCATGAGCGTCAGCCAGTCCCTCGGCGGCATTCCCGCCATCGCCGCCGCCGTGGTGGTGGTGGTGGGGATCCTGGGGGCCCTGGCGGGCTACCCCCTGCTCAAGCTGATGCGGGTCACCGACCCCGAGGCCCAGGGGCTGGCCATGGGAGCCTGCGCCCACGCCATCGGCACCGCCGCCTCCGCCGAGCAGGGGGTGACCCAGGGCGCCTTCTCGTCGCTGGCCATGGTGGTGTGCGGTGTGCTGACCGCGGCCATCGCCCCCCTGCTGTTCGCCCTCTACCACTGGCTGACCTGATCCCCGTTGCCGTGGCCGCCCCTGCGGCCATGGCCTCTGTGCCCTTTCACCATATCCATCCGATACCCTCGCCTCCCTGATGCCGGGAGCTGGCGCACAGATTGCGAAAGACAAACGTTTCCTTTACCATCCCCGCCCCTTTGCCCATCAAGGCGTGAGCGCGCTCACACAATTCGCCGCGCTTGCTCCCTACAATGGCCCCCCAATTGGCCTTTGAGGACACAGTATGCATCCCCGCTTTGCCAAGCCATTCGAGACCCTTTCCTCCCCGCTCCAGGCCGCCCTGCTGCCCATGCTGGGGGACGATTTCAAGGCCCGTTTCACCCCGGACCAGGTCGCGACCCTGAAAGCCGCCACCGGGCTGGATGACAGGGCCCTGCGTCTGGCCTTGCTGCCGCTGGCGGCCGCCTGCTCGGTGGCCCCCATCTCCAGGTTCTTCGTCGGCGCCATCGCCTGCGGCCTGAGCGGCACCTGGTACTTTGGCGCCAACATGGAGTTCGCGGGCCAGGGGCTGTTCCACTCGGTCCATGCCGAGCAGTCCGCCATCTCCAACGCCTGGCTGGGTGGCGAGACCGGGATCTCCGAGATCACCGTGAACTACACCCCCTGCGGCCACTGCCGCCAGTTCATGAACGAGCTGAGCACCGCCAAGACCCTGAAAGTCTCCCTGCCGGACGATCTCAGCGAGCTGCAATCCTTCCTGCCCCACTCCTTCGGTCCCGCCGATCTCGAGATCACCGATGCCCTGATGAGCCCCCAGGCTCACGACGAGCTGGTGCTCGAGAGCGACGACCCCCTGTGGCAGGCTGCGCTCGCCGCCGCCCGCCAGAGCTATGCCCCCTACAGCCAGGGCTATGCCGCGGTGGCGCTGCAGTTCGAGGACGGGCGCATCTTCTGCGGCCGCTATGCCGAGAACGCCGCCTTCAACCCGAGCCTGCCGCCGATGCAGATGGCCTGCGCCCACGCTGTGCTGGGTGGCGAGGATCTCGCCACCGTGCGCCGCGCCGTGCTGCTGGAGAGCAAGGATGGCCAGATCAGCCAGCGGGATTCGGCCCAGTCCACCCTAAAGGCCCTGGGTTCAGTCGAGCTTGAGTACAAAGCCGTCTGACCCCGGCATCCGCCAACGGGAAGGGGAGCTGCGGCTCCCCTTCTTGCTCTCTGCGGCTCTCATCCTGCCCCTCACCCTCTTTCTCTGCGCCTCTGGCGCCGTGCATCAGATGCCCCCCTGCCCCATGTGAGGGCGGTCTCTCTCCGATGACCTAATTGGCAGACCCCCTCTGCGGTGTCGGGAAGCCCAGATTAAGGGGCCAATGCCTCCCCCCCGCCCCTTGCAGCCCCCGTGTGTGACCCCAAGATGCATTCGCCCAGCCACTGGGATCCCGCCTCTCCATGGATTTTGCAAATACCTTCCCTGCCTATTCCCTCGATGCAGAGAGGTATGGCGGCGGCGGGAAACGTCGGGGAAGGGGCCAATGCCCCGCCCTCGCCCCTTGCGGCCCCCGTGTGTGACCCCAAGATGCATTCGCCCAGCCACTGGGATCCCGCCTCTCCATGGATTTTGCAAATACCTTTCCCTGTCTGTTCCCTCGATGAAGGGCGGCATGGTGGCAGCGGGAAGCGTCGGTGAAGGGGTCAATGCCCTGCCCTCGCCCCTTGTGGCCCCGTGTGAGACCCCAAGATGCATTTTCCCAGCCACTGGGATCACCCCTCTCCATGGATTTTGCAAATACCTTTCCCTGCCTGTTCCCTCGACGCGGGGCGGTATGGCGGCGGGAAACCTCGGGTAAGGGGTCAATGCCCCAGCCCCCTGTCGGGTTGCTTCCCCCTGAAATACAGCGGGGGAGCCACTGGCTCCCCCGACTGTCATTGATGTAGCCGATATGGCGGCGCCGGCCCCTGTCAGGACTCCCACAGGATGCGCTGGCTGCCGGACCAGCGCTCGCCGATGTCCGCGTATTTTTGTTCCAGCAGGTGGCGGCGGATCTTCATGGTGGGGGTCAGCACCCCGTTCTCGATGTTCCAGGGGCTCTTGACCACCAGGATGCCCCGCAGGCGAGCATGGGATTCCAGCTTGTCGTTGACCCGGTTGAGGGCAGCCTCCAGCTGGGCTTCCACCCCGGCTTTGTCCCCCTTCATGGCGCTCTCGGCGAGCTGCACCAGGGCAACCGGCTGCGGCATGCCGTAGCCGATGACGCAGAGCTGCTCGATGATGGGCTCCTGCCCGAGCATCCCCTCGATGGGCACCGGGGCCACGTACTTGCCCTTGGCAGTCTTGAAGACGTCCTTCATGCGGCCGGTGATGGTGAGGTAACCCTCCCGGTCCAGCTTGCCCATGTCACCGGTGTGCAGCCAGCCCTCGGCGTCGATGGCCTCTGCACTGTGCTCGGGATCCTTGTAGTAGCCCACCATCATGCCGTCGCAGCGACAGAGGATCTCCCCCTCGTCGGAGATCTTGATGGTCACCCCGGGCCCGGCCTTGCCGACGGTGCCTATCTTGTCCGCCCGGAACGGGTAGTTGAGGGTGGAGTAGGCGTGGTTCTCGGTCATGCCCCAGGCCTCGGTGATATGGATGCCGATGCTGTGATACCACTCCAGCAGCGCCGGGGCCACCGGCGCAGAGCCGCAGCCCAGCACCCGCGCTTGATCCAGCCCCAGCCCCTTTTGCAGCTTGCTCTTGATGAGGCTGGAGACGAGAGGGATCTTGAGCAGCAGCGCCAGCTTTTTCTGGGGCAGCTTCTCGTGGATCTTGATGCGGAACATGGCCCAGAGCCGCGGTACCGAGATGAAGACGGTGGGACGGCAGCGCTTGACGTCCTCGATGAAGGTGTCGAGGGATTCGGGGAAGGCGATGGTGGCACCGCTGAACAGGCTGCCGCCGTAGATGTAGACCCGCTCGGTGATGTGGGCAAGGGGCAGGTAGGAGAAGCCGCGATCCTCGGCGGTGAGGGAGACCGCCTCCACCAGCTTCTCGCAGGACCAGGCGTAGCGCTCCACGCTCAGCATGGCCCCCTTGGGCTTGCCGGTACTGCCGGAGGTGTAGACCAGGCTCAGCAGGGCATCCGGCGCCTGCACCGGGCTGTCCGGGATGGGGTCGTATTGCGCCAGCAGATCGTCCCACTGGTGGGCGGCCGGCATGGTGTCGTAAGGCAGGGCGATACGCAGCAGATCCCCGGGCACCCCCGCCTCCTGGCTCTTCCAGTCGTCCAGCTTGCCGACGAAGATCGCTCTGGTTTCGCTGTGGCGCAGCACGTATTCGATGGTGTCGACGTTGGCGGTGGGGTAGATGGGCACGCTCACGTATCCCCCCATCTGCATCGCCAGATCGGCGATGAACCACTGGGCGCAGTTCTTGGAGAGCAGGGCCACCTTGTCACCGGGCACCAGGCCCAGGGCGCGCAGTGCCGTCACCATGCGCCGCGCCTCGTCGGCAACCTCACCCCAGGTGAAGTCGACGTATTCGCGGTGGATGGTCTGACGCAGATAGATTCGGTCGGGACACTGCCGCTCCCAGTGATAGAGCATCTCGAGCGGCAGTCTGGTGGCAATGCGTGAGGTGGAGGCCATGGTTTAATCCCTGAAACAAAAGGCGAGCCTCATTATTAACCTTTTGATAACACTCAGGGAAGCAGATTACTTAAACTTGTGTTTGAACTGCGAATGGGATCAAGCTTCCGCCTGGGCCTGCAGACGCTTCCACATCTCCTGCACCAGCACCTCGTCCTGCTCGGAGAGCTCACCCTGCAAGATGGCCTCGTTCAGGCTGCGCAGCACATAGCTCTTGACGTCCCGCACCAGGGTCTTGCCCTCCAGCTCGGCGCGCGCCACCGCAAGGGAGATGTGCCCCCGCAGATAGCCGCCCGCAAACAGCTCGTCTTCGCTGGCCGTGGCGACCATGGCGTCGATCAGTCCCAACAACTTGTGTTCAAAATCGTGAATCGTCATTTAACGCAGCCTCATTTCCGGGGTTGCCGGCAAAAAATTCGGGGAGTGGAACCGCGATCCGGTTGATCGCGGCTCTCTGGCGCCAGGCCAGCCGCATCCTTGATGTCCTATTCCGGGTTGGCCACCGGGTAGATGACCTGATCCTTGTATCCCGTGGTTATGCGCAGATAACCACTCAACGACCGGTTCAGTGCCGGATCGTCGGTGTCCACCAGCAGCGGACGGCCTTCTAGCGCCGCCAGCTTGGCTTTGGTGGCGAGCACCTGGATATGCTCGCGCCCGACGGCCCGGATCACGTCTGGACTCAATTGCTGATTTCCGCGCCCGAACAGATGTCCCTGACCGCCGATCAGGGTAATGATCAGACGGCAGCGACGGCCGCGGATCCGGGTCAGGATCTCGGCGGCGCTGAGATCCTGCCCGATAAGTTGGCCATTTTCCACCAGATCCACACCGAGCAAGGTATTTTCCAGACCCAGCTCACCCATGCAGGCGGCCACCGTGCTCCCCGACCCCATCAGGTAGAGGGTATCGGGCTCCATCTGCTCCACCACACCGGCGGCAAGATCGGCGAGCACCAGCTCCTCGGACTCCCGCCCCCCCTGCTTGACCGCCTGCACGTAGCGCAGATCCCCGGGCACCAGCAGCTGCCCGTAGTGGCGGGCGCGCACCTTGCCGGCGCGAAACGCCTCCTCGTCGATGTCCATCACCTCCGCATCCACCAGGCTCAGAAGCTCCCCTGCGATCATTCTGGCCGCCACCCGGCCGCTTGCCGCCGGCGTCACCCCGTAGACCCCGGAGTGGATTTTGCACCCCGCCGGGATGCCGAGCACATGGCAGGACTCCCCCACCGCCGCGCAGATGTCACGGGCGGTGCCATCGCCACCGGCGAAGAGCAGCAGATCCACCCCGGCATCGCGCAGGG
The DNA here is from genome assembly GCF_040907765.1 of Aeromonas sp. s9. Classification (NCBI taxonomy): domain Bacteria; kingdom Pseudomonadati; phylum Pseudomonadota; class Gammaproteobacteria; order Aeromonadales; family Aeromonadaceae; genus Aeromonas; species Aeromonas sp. s9. The sequence continues at coordinate 2,594 of NZ_JBFOCK010000092.1, read as the reverse complement.
CCAGGGCGGCGGCCCGGGTATCCTCGGCGCTCGTCTGCGCCCCGGCAGGCCGATGGACGATGCGATGGGGCAGCCCGAGCTCTGCGGCAAGCGTCTCCCCCATCTCACCGGCCACCGTCAGCAGCTCGAATGACGTGGTCAGCTCGCACAGGGGCAACAGGGCCTGGCGGGCCCGCTCCCGGGCCTTGGGGACGGCCCCGCGCGCCAGCGCCTCGGCGACCATACCGTCACTGCCCTTGAGACCGACGGCCCCGCCGATGCCGGCGACGGGGTTGATGATGAGCCCTAATCGAAACATGTTTCCCTCCTGTTGGATCGCCGCCATTTTTATCTTTTCCCGCCACTGGGACAAGCCATGACCCCCTGCTAAAATGCGCGGCTTCTACCTCAATCACTGTTCAACCAAGGTTCAATCATGCTGGAATGGATTGCTGACCCCTCCGCCTGGGTCGCGCTCGCCACCCTGACCCTGCTCGAGATCGTGCTCGGCATCGACAACATCATTTTCATCTCCATCCTGGTGGGTCGCCTGCCGGAAGCCCAGCGCCAGAAAGCGCGCATCCTGGGGCTGGGGCTCGCCATGGGCACCCGCATCCTGCTGCTGCTCTCCCTGGCCTGGGTGATGCGCCTCACCGAGCCCCTCTTCACCGTGCTGGGGGAAGCCATCTCGGGACGGGATCTCATCCTGCTGGTGGGGGGTCTGTTCCTCATCGCCAAGAGCACCCACGAGATCCACCAGAGCCTGGAAGGGGCCGCCGAAGAGGCGGGTGTGGTGAGCAAGACCGCGGGCTTCCTGTCCACCCTGGTGCAGATCGCCATCCTCGACATCATCTTCAGCCTGGACTCCGTCATCACCGCCGTGGGCATGGCGGATCATGTCCCTGTCATGGTGCTGGCCATCATCATCGCCGTCGGCGTCATGATGTTTGCCGCCAAGGCCATCGGCGACTTCGTCGATACCCACCCCACCATCAAGATGCTGGCCCTCTCCTTCCTTATCCTGGTCGGGGTGGCGCTGATGGCCGAAGGGCTGGATCTGCACATTCCCAAGGGTTACATCTACTTCGCCATGGCCTTCTCGCTGGTGGTGGAGATGATCAACATCCGCCTGCGCGGCCACCAGGAGCGGGCCAAGTAAACCGCGACCTGCCGAGAGATGGCCAAACAAAAAGCGCGACCCAGGGTCGTAATGCCAGTCAGTTAAGCCTGACTGGCATTGTTTTTACTAGGTTTTCTCGTCGCATACTTCTGTGGTTTGGCTTTGATGCACCTTGGGTAACTTCGTTCTCGGCGGGCGGGTAACTTGAACTGCTCTGCCTGTTTGTCCAACTCAGCGACACGCCCTGGAACCATGCCCGGTGACACAAACGGCAGGCAACTGAGTTCATGCAGCAGATACACCGATGCCATGTGAAAGCTCAACTGGCTGGCCGTATAGCCCTTTAAGCTCGCCGCCATCCTAACCATCTGATATCTCAGTAGGTTATAGGCCAATACCAAGCCCCATAGCTCCTGCCTTACTCCATCGGGTTTCTTGCTGCGCAGCGTCAGCCGGTGCTGTTGCAGGCTATGTTTCATCTCCCGATAGCCCAGCTCGATTTCCCAGCGATTCTGGTATAGCTCCATCAACTCGCTGGCCGGGAAGCGCAGCGGGTCGGTGAGCGAGGTCAGCACCTGCCGCTCCTTGCCGTTTACCGTCCGGGTCAGCAGCCGGGCTTCGAACTGCTCCGGCAACTCGCTCCACTTCTTCTTGGCCTGCGGACTGGCTCTGAGGCGTACCAGCACATCCTGCCGCCCCAGCTTGCGGATGACCTCGTATTGAGCCCCCTTTTTCAGCGGAATAAGCCAGTGACGCGCTACGCCCTGGCGTTGCCAGGCATGGAGTAACCCCAGTGAGTAGAAGCCCTTATCGAACAGGGTCAGGCTATTATCGGGTGTTTTTTCAATCAGTTGCTCTGCCAACACCATCTCGTTTACCGCACAGGAGTCCATCACTGTCTGGGTCAGCAGATGACTGGTCAGCTCCATCTGACACAACATGCGGACCTGGGGATATTGCGTCTCCCCCTGGACGGTTTTCGACTTGGCAAAGGCGCCGGCATTGTCCGGAGTATCGGGCGTGCGCCAGACCACCCCGTCCACGGCCAGCAGCTGCAAGCCGGCCCAGGTGGGGTGCTGACACAGCTGATGCCAGAGTGTGGCGGTCTGCTGGAACACCTGTCGAACGGCTTGGTCAGCCAGTTTTTGGCGCGCCTGGATGAAGGCGCTGGGGACGACAAACGGCCGGTCGCCGGGTAACAGGATATCGAGCTGGTTGGCCAGCTGGGCCATAGGGACATGACGAAACAAGGACATCCCGATAATGGCCCATAGCACCCGCTCCATGGGCATGCGCCGTCGGCGCAAGGAGACGGAGCCCGTCTCGGCCAAGCAAGCCTGCACCAGTTCAGGTGACAGCAGGTCAGACAGGGACTCAAACTTTCCGGGAGGACAGGCGTGAATGAAGTCGAGAGCTTGGTCGATACGCATAAAAAAATCCGAAACCCAACAAGGAGTTTCGGATTCTTACACAGCCTGAGGATCGGTCAATGGAT
>NZ_JBFOCK010000091.1:0-5311 GCF_040907765.1 Aeromonas sp. s9 | reverse complement strand
CTTCTCGTTGTGACTAGTACTGAACATAGCTCCAAGACTACCTCTTAAGTTAAGAGGGGCGAAGTGTCTGGATCTTCAAGGGGCCAATCTATGGAGACCCGCGTTAACCTCTTGCTGAACCGCATTGGCATCAATGCAACTGAGGCACTGGATAAAGCCCGTCACGCCTTGCAAGCACAGGCCAATATCACGCACCAGTATCACATCTGTCGGGCCAATATGACGGGTTGGCAGATTGAGGTCATCGGGAAACTACCGGCTCAAGTGGGCCTATCTCGGTTGTTGCCGAAGGATGACTAGACCACTACATTGCCGCTCGAACCAGTACAGGGGTCCATGTGTCTGGCTGCTGGCCTGCTTTATTCCAGGGTCAGATCATGCTTCATGATTTCGTTCCTCAATAAAAGTTAATAGTCAGGATCGCCCTTCTCATACTGCAAGCCGTTGTCGCCTTCATACGGCTTAGTGTGGTCAGCCTCCCCGACCAAAATCGCAGTAGGGATCCCTTCGGGGAAGGCGAGGCAGTGGCGGGGGGCGGGCACCTTATTACGCCACTTGCAAGTCAGACACATTGGGGTGTGGAACACTACTCCGGTGGCAGTGAACTTTTCGCTGTGCATAACATATTTGTCGGAACTGTTTCCTCTTACTCCTACGTCAGCAGACAGGCTTGGAAAGGCCTTGTAGCAATCGGCATGGAGCCCCACATGGTTTTCCATGCCCGGTTCAGTAAGAATGCCTTTAGGAGCCGCGTAACTATAAATCCGACGTACCGGGGCTTCATGCCAGTTGATGTTGAAGGCATTGGTACTGAAAAACTGCAATGAACTGTAAGGTAGATGGTCGTGGATCCACCAGGCCATGTCGGTCCAGCTTCCCCCCTTCTCAATGTGAGCAATCAGCCATGGAACGACAATGCAGGCCGTAGCGCCGTGCTTCCCATTAGCGTCTGGATAATCCCAGATGTGGCTGGCATAGTTTGCCTCATTGGCTGCACAGTTGAATCCACCCTTGTTCCCGAAATCGTTCACTTCAGGGGAGCGGTATGCTGAGCGGATGTGGATGCGACCGAATGTAGCCTGAAGCGGCTCAAGCAATTCCTCGCAGAGTTTACGGCCATAGGTGATGGCTACATCCGGAAAATCCGGCACGTTTTTGAACCCGTTCCAAACAGCGATTTCGCTGTAAAGAAAATCGCGCATAAAAAAGTGTTTTGAAAGCCTGACTCGCCCCAGTTTGTCGAGTTGGTTGTAGCTGGTGACTTTGTTCATTTCATGTCTTACCAGAAGTTATCAAATTGAATCGCCAGTAGTTTTGTAGGCATCTCACGGTCCACTTTACGCCTAGACCAAACGCTACAGCTAGCCCGAAGTACAGTTAGTAGAAAGATGTAGCACAATGAGCAACTGACCTGCATAAATTGAGCGGCCAGAGATGAAGATTATGACCAAAAAAGAGATCGAGGTTATTCGCGTTGTTCGCTGTGATGTCTGTGAAGAGTAGAGTTGCCAAACAGAAGGGCCGGTTAGCAACTTTGCGTTTGGTACATTGAGGGCACACTGGGGGGGATGGAACTCAGCACGATGGCGAACAGTACGAAGTCCTGAATAACCAGCGTATAGAATAGACGGATGATGTAATCATCTGAACGGACTGGATATGTATTGACAGATGGCATTGCTATCGCACATTTAGGGAAGGTGCGAATAAGTCATATGGCACGAGAGCATTTACTGGTAACCCATTGATATTAAATGACTAAAATTTTCATTTTTTGTTCGTGGGATACTTGTTCGCACTTTCCTTCGGTGAGTCGAGAAGATGCCTCCCCTCAAAGCTCAGCTTCTGCTCGCAGAATCCCTGGCCGCATACTTTCCGGAAATGGTGTTCACAGATTCCGGAATCACTGTTCAACTTCACCGGAATACGCAAGTCACTGAATGAATTGCAGGCATTTGCCACAAACTGGTTGTGGACGTATAACCATGAGCGGCCCAATATGGCGCTGGGTGGCTACACACCAAAACAGTGCCTAATGCAGGCCGCATGACCTCTACTTTTGAGTGCCCCTAAGAATGGGGGGAATACCGAACGACCAGCCCAGCTGGGTCAGCAGGGTCAGAGCTGGGATCTTGGCGCTGTACTCTTCCTGAAACCGTGGTAATTTTTTATTCCACATCACCCTTTCCCCCAGAATAAAATGGAGAGTCATTATATATTTTTTGATATTTGATACTATCAGACTCGCCATTATTAACATTGCCGTATTTTTCTTTGTGATAAGTACAGCAACTGCCACACGACGTACAGATGTACCGACCTTCTGAACACTTTTGCTTTAGGTCTCGACTATCTATTATTTCATAGCATTTAAAACCAATGCAGTGATTGATGTAATAGTTTATTTTATGCTCTACACAACATTCATTTGCACAATAAAAAACTGTCGCTCGGTATGCTGCACTTTTTGGCTTGGTAATAAATGAATTGGATTTAATATCAAATGTCGTTACTTCGACTAGCGCGTAACTAAGGTTAGGCTTCATAAGCATACCGCAGCAACGACAATGCAGCCTAGGAAAAATTTCTCGCATACGATTCAGATATCCTGCAAGTTTAATTGGGAGATCTCTTTTAGATGGTTTATTTAACAACTCATATTTAGCTCCATAATGGCTTAACCAATCATACAAGCTAAACTCAAGATAATGTTTATTAAGGTTTGGTATTACATGCTGATCTGTACATTTTTTGCCACGACATAAAAATATACTAGTATCAGCCTCAACATTTGTCGCATTTGAAATACGAGAGAGATTATGAGGATAACGTTTTTGAGAATTTTTTATTTCTTCTGGTGTTTGCGTTTTCCAATAAAATGCTTCGCAGGATAAATCTATATATGGAAAGTGTTCTGCTAGTGTTTGGCAGCGTGGGAAAAGATTAAAAAATGAAGGATGATCAATACGAAATTTATTCGTAAGCAAGGCTTCCCATATGTCATGCAGGATAGAGGCGATGATAGCATCAGGAGTGTTGGATTGATTAATGATTGGTATTAAATTCGCTAAAATGTAGAATTCTGGATCAATAGATAGTGTAGGCGAATTCATTATGTCATCTATAAAGCTTAAATCTTTTAAGAAAATTTTTTCCTTAGTGTAAAATGCATCAGCAAATGGCTTGATTAGTGGGTGCTGACGATATTGATCATAGGTGGTTATATTTTTTTGGTAAGCACCCATAACAAAGTTGGCAACATTAATTTTTTCGTTGGTAAATTGTTTGGTAACAAAATCTTCCATGTCATCTCGCCAAACTTCTAATATCTCTTTTGAATCCACCACCTGATTAAACCCAAGATATAGAGCGGCGCTAAATGAAATGTGGTTTATTATTTCACTTAGTAATGCATTTACTTTAATCTTGCCGGCCTGCATATCTACAATGAATGTAGTAAAGGCTTCAATTTGATTGTCAATTAACTCCTTACTAATCAATAATGGAGGAACTCCATTTGAGATGACATAAGCAATACCTTTTTTACTTGTGATGTCATCTATTAACTGACTTGACATATCAGCAGGCCGAACACCATGAGAAATCGCTTTTTTAAGTCCTACGGATTTAACAAAATCTGATATTACTTGCTTTGGTATTTCCGTTAGTGGAATGCCGTGCAACTTGACTTCATCAATACCAACACTTCTTGCATGTTTCGCAATTAAACCTCTTGGTAGATAAGATAAAGGAATACCATTTTCAATATCAATTATAACACCATCCTTTATAAAACATTCTACTATCAAATCATCTGGCACCATTGACAATGGTATGCCATTAGAGTTAGCGCTAATGACGCCTACACATTTTACGAAGTTCAAAATGATATCTATTGATATTCTATTAAGAGGAATTCCTTGCGCCAAGGCATTAACTATTCCTACCGACTGTACATGTTTCGAAATTAAATCATCCGGGATTTCTGATATCGGAATACCATCTGAAACAGCGGCAATAACTCCAACATTATTTACATGCACCAGAATCAACTTTCTTGGTATCCTAGCAACAGGGATACCGTGAGAAATGGCCTCTATAATCCCTACTGTAGAAATATAATCAAGAACCAACCTATCTGGCATGCTCGATATCGGTATACCCTGTGATATGGACTCCGGGACCCCAAATTTATTGACATGATGAGCAATCAAATCGCTTGGTATTATTGATAGTCGAATGCCACTGGATATTGCCTTAATAAGGCCAATTTTTTCGATATACACTGTTAGCAAACTATTTTTATTGCTACATGCCATTATTATGGAAATGAACTCTGCGATACGCTCAGAGTTTTGTGAAAATTTATCCACGATACGATAAGCATCATTGCAATCAAACAAATCAGCTAAAGTCTTCTTGATTGAAGAATCACGTAACTCAACAAACTCATCAGAAAAAACCAAATACTGATAGAGTATTTCTGTTAGATTATTGTCATTTTTTGAAAGCGCATAAGCATTAGATGCATTTACTTTGCCTCTGTTATCCTTACCTATTTCATAGAGTACGATTTCACCTTCCACCAATAATGGCTTATTGATGACTGCATTCTTATGCACAAAAATATCTTCACTTCCATTTGTTGCTAAAAAACCAAACTGGTTATCTCTGCCTGTGTTGTTGTTACGACCTCCGAACCATTTAACACAAGCAAGCTTCCAATTTTTTGGGGAACCAAATCTATCTATAATATGTGCAGTCATCGTATCACCATTAAATCCATTTAAACCCGCCGTTTGCCGGTCAGCAGTTGTTGCATCAGGGCCTTTTTCTCTTGGGAAGGTGCGAATAAGCGGGGAAATTCTTCTCGGCTGACGCAGTCATTTCATTTCTTCATGCTTGAGCCGATTTTTTCTCCCGTAAATGCCTTGAATCAGCCTATTTAGACCGTTTCTTCGCCATTTAAGGCGCTATTCCCAGTTTTTAGTGAGATCTCTCCCACTGACGTATCATTTGGACCGCCCGAAACAGGTTGGCCAGGGTGAATAACATCGCCAGTTGGTTATCGTTTTTCAGCAACCCCTTGTATCTGGCTTTCACGAAGCCGAACTGTCGCTTGATGATGCGAAATGGGTGCTCCACCTTGGCCCGGATGCTATTTCAAGGTTCTTACCTTGCCGGGGCGCACGGCGATCAGCCAGTCCACATCCACTTCGGCCAGCTCCTCGCGCTGTGGCGCCCCTTGGTAGCCGGCATCGGCTGAGACAAATTGCTCCTCTCCATGCAGCAGATTACCCAGCTGATTGAG
>NZ_JBFOCK010000090.1:0-2079 GCF_040907765.1 Aeromonas sp. s9 | reverse complement strand
ACCATCGGCCACGTTGACCACGGTAAAACCACCCTGACCGCCGCCATCACCAACGTGCTGGCCAAGCACTTCGGTGGTAAAGCTTTCGCCTTCGACCAGATCGACAAGGCGCCGGAAGAGCGTGAGCGTGGTATCACCATCAACACCTCCCACGTAGAATACGACACTGCTACCCGCCACTACGCTCACGTAGATTGCCCGGGTCACGCCGACTACGTTAAAAACATGATCACCGGTGCTGCCCAGATGGACGGCGCAATCCTGGTAGTAGCAGCGACTGACGGCCCGATGCCGCAGACTCGTGAGCACATCCTGCTGGGTCGTCAGGTAGGCGTTCCGTACATCATCGTGTTCATGAACAAGTGCGACATGGTAGATGACGAAGAGCTGCTGGAACTGGTCGAGATGGAAGTTCGCGAACTGCTGTCCGAGTACGACTTCCCGGGTGATGACCTGCCGGTAGTCCGTGGTTCCGCACTGAAAGCGCTGGAAGGCGAAGCTCAGTGGGAAGAGAAGATCCTGGAACTGGCTGGCCACCTGGACACCTACATTCCGGAGCCGGAGCGTGCCATTGACCAGCCGTTCCTGATGCCTATCGAAGACGTATTCTCCATCGCAGGCCGTGGTACCGTAGTTACCGGTCGTGTAGAGCGCGGTATCGTCAAGGTTGGTGAAGAAGTGGAAATCGTTGGTATCAAAGATACCACCAAGACCACCTGTACCGGCGTTGAAATGTTCCGCAAACTGCTGGACGAAGGTCGTGCAGGTGAGAACGTTGGCGCACTGCTGCGTGGCGTGAAGCGTGAAGACGTAGAGCGTGGTCAGGTACTGGCCAAGCCGGGCACCATCAAGCCGCACACCAAGTTCGAATCCGAAGTGTACGTGCTGTCCAAAGAAGAAGGTGGTCGTCACACTCCGTTCTTCAAGGGCTACCGTCCGCAGTTCTACTTCCGTACTACCGACGTGACCGGTACCATCGAACTGCCGGAAGGCGTAGAGATGGTCATGCCGGGCGACAACATCAAGATGGTTGTTACCCTGATTGCCCCGATCGCGATGGACGACGGCCTGCGTTTCGCCATCCGTGAAGGTGGCCGTACCGTAGGTGCTGGTGTTGTAGCTAAAGTTATCGCTTAATCGATACTTTATATGCACACATAAAAGGGGTGGCTTCGGCCACCCCTTTTACTTTTGGGGCTTTAAATGGCTTGTGAGATACTTTTGCGAAATCATCTATAGAGGTAGTTGCTGTGAGTAAACCCGCCATTTTTCTGGATCGCGATGGTGTCATCAACAAAGACACGGGTTATGTCAGCCAGGTTGATGACTTCCATTTTCTGCCCGGGGCGATTGAGGCCATGCAATTGCTGAAGAAAAAAGGCTATTTGCTGGTCGTGGTGACCAACCAATCCGGCATTGCCCGTGGTTACTTCACTGAAGATGACTTCATGAACCTGACCGAGTGGATGGATTGGTCATTGGCCGATCGCGATGTGGATCTCGATGGTATCTACTTCTGCCCCCATCACCCGAACCACGGTGCCCCCTGCGACTGCCGCAAACCCGAACCGGGTATGTTGTTGCTTGCCCAGCGGGAGCTCGGTATCGATATGAGCCGCTCTTATATGGTGGGTGACAAACCTTCAGACTTGAAGGCGGCCATCAATGCCAAGGTCGGTCACAAGATAATGGTCAGAACGGGTAAGCCGATTACTGATGCGGGGATTGAACTGGCCGATGCCATCTACGACAACCTGCATGATTTTGCCGTTGCAGCACCTGTCGCAGGCTGATTTCGCTGGATTAAGATGCTTTTTGGTGGCTTTTTGGTGGCTTTTTGGTGGCTTTTTGGTGGCTTTTTGGTGGCTTTGTGAGCGATTGAACGATGGAAGCCATCTTTTTGCAATTATCCCCTTGCCAGAACGAATTCGCTCCCTATAATGCGCCTCCATCGACAGGGCAAGCAGCAACGCAAAGCCTGAGTCGATAGCCTCGAAAAGCCTTTGAAAATAAGGCTTGACTCGAGAAGGCGGTTGAGTAGAATGCCACTCCCGCAGCAGCGCAAAAGCTGCGTCGCTC
>NZ_JBFOCK010000089.1:0-26004 GCF_040907765.1 Aeromonas sp. s9 | reverse complement strand
CGTTCAATCTGAGCCATGATCAAACTCTTCAATTTAAGTTTGGTTGCTTCGAAAAGCGGCTCAATGAATTGCTGAATTAACTGCTGCAACTAAAAGTTGCTTTGGTCACTTCATCAGACATTGATATCAAAAATTGTTTTTGATGCTCGATGCTGTGAGTGCCCACACAGATTGCTTGATTCAAATTGTTAAAGAGCAGGGTCTTAAACTATAACCCTCACCAGCTTGCTTTGCAAGGTGGACCAGACACGCACTGCGCCGTGCTGATGGAGGCGCATTATAGGGATATGATTCTCGCTGACAAGCGAAAACTACGTGTTTATTTGATAAAGACGTTCAGGTGTTTAATCAACAACCAATCAGACTAAAAAGCCGTCAATGATTCATCTAAATGAGCCCGCACACCTTCTCTATCACTACCAATCGGTACCCGTTTTCGCCACATCAAGATCTACATGCCAGCCACGCCAGGCATACAAAAATGAAAAGGGCCCCTCGGGGCCCTTCATATCACGCTGCTATAGATCAGATGGAGAAACTGGAACCGCAACCGCAGGTCGTCGTGGCGTTGGGGTTGGTCACGGTGAAACGGGAACCTTCCAGGCCTTCGGTGTAATCCACGCTGCCGCCGACCAGGTATTGCAGGCTCATGGGATCGATCACCATGGTGACGCCGCTCTTCTCGACCACGGTATCGCCATCATTGATTTTCTCGTCAAACGTGAAACCGTACTGGAAACCGGAGCAGCCCCCCCCAGTGATGTAGACCCGCAACTTGAGTTCGGGATTCTCTTCTTCGGTGATCAAGGTCTTTACCTTGTTGGCTGCCGCATCCGTCATCTGGATGGGCAAGGGGGCTTCTGCTACTGCACTCATTGCTGACCTCACAACCGTTACATCCACAAACATGGAAACCGCGAAATTATCCAATACCCGACCATTTAGTTCAAGTATTCACCACTCTCTTACTGTGCTGCCGGCAAGGGGGCTGGTTGAGCGATCAGAGGCTTGAGCACCTCGTTCCACTCAGCAACCAACTCCTGGGCCGGTTGCCGACCCTCCTTCGGGATGAGGATTCTCACCCTGTCCGGGATGAAGCCTGAGGGAAGCTGCCAATTGCCCTCCAGGAGCTGGAAGTATCGCAACGCGTAGCGTCCCTCCCCCACCTTCATGCCAAGATCCCGGCCACTGAGGATCCTGGGCTTGTCAGCCAGACTGCCTTCGAGCCGGATCTGCACCTGCCCCCGAAACAGCTCCCGCTTCTTGGCGGGTTGAGTGAGCGCCAGACGATAATGGTAGCGACCCGGCACACTCGTCTCCTGCAATGTCAGATTGTCGATGGATACCCCCACCTGTTCGCCGGTGGGACGCATGATGCGCTCGAAGAAGGCGAGCTGACGTTTCTGCTCCTGTACCTGGGCTTCCTGATCCTTGAGCGTCTGCTGAAGTTGTTCGAAGGCGGCCTTCTGGGTCGCCAGCAGGGTCTCCCTGACGCCGAGATCCGTCTTCAGTTGTGCAATGGCCTTGCTCTGACGCTCCAACGTCTCTTGCTGCACCGTCATCAGGCTGCTCTGAGCCAGCTCCTGTCTGTTCCCGACGACATAACCGATACATGCCCCCACGGCCAGCACCACCAATAACTTCACGATTTGGGACATAAGGCCTCTTCTATATGCCGACATCAACACGGCCGGTTTCTTTTCACTATACGCGACCATGCCGGATTGATACGGATAAACAAAGAGTTAACCGGTCGCGATGCTGCTTTCACCCCGGTTTTGACGCGCAGCAAGCCGTAAAGTTCGCTCCAGGATCTGGGAATAGATGGGACGCCCCCCCAACCATTGCGCCACCAGGGTTGCCCCTATGGTGGTGATCATCATGGGCAGGATCAGCTGATAGTTGTCTGTCATCTCGGTCACCAGCACGATGCCTGTAATGGGGGCACGCACGGTGGCGGCGAAGAGCGCCCCCATGCCGGCGATGGCAAAGGCGCCCGGTTCGATGCCGAGATCGGGAAATGCAGAGTGGAACAGGTGACCAAAGATCACCCCGAACAGGGTGCCCAGCGCCAGGGTCGGCGCAAAGACACCACCAGGGGCCCCCGAGCAAAAGCAGATGAGGGTACCCACCAGTCGCACCGAGAAGATGATGAAGAGCGTCGCCATCGCATAGTCTCCCCCCGTCAGATGCGGGATGAGCTCGATTCCCCCTCCAGTGACAGAAGGGGTGAACAGTGACAGCATGCCAAAGGTTCCAGCCACCCCCATGCCGATGATGACGAAGCGGTGGCGCTTGTTCTGATGCAATGCCAGGTAGCCATCCTGACAGGCGAGCACCAGCTTGTTGAAGACGAACCCCAGCACGCCGAAACAGCCTCCCATGAAGAGGAACAGCCAGAGCGCCTTGAGGGCCGGGGCATCGTAGTGAGGCAGACTGATGACCGGCGCCTGCCCCTTCATGTTCTGCAGCATCAGGGTCGCCATGACGGCCGAAATCCCGACCGCCTTGATGGCGAGGAAGGAGTAGCGAAATTGCGGTCGCATCTCTTCCATGACAAACAGTATCCCTGCCAGCGGGGCATTGAAGGCCGCAGCGAGACCACCCGCCGCACCGGCAGCCAGCAGGGCGTGGCCATGCTCCTTGGGCAACCGGAAGATATCCGCCACCATCTTGCCGAGGTTGCCCCCAATTTGCACCGAGGGCCCCTCCCGCCCCAGCACCATGCCGGAGCTCAGGGTACAGACCCCGCCAAAAAACTTCACCGGCAACACCCGCCACCAGCGTACCGGGCGCAGGTCGTCCATGGCCCCTTCAATTTCCGGGATACCGGATCCCCCCGCCTCGGGGGCAAAGGCATGAGTGAGGAAATAGCCGACCAACCCCAGCAGGGCGCTGAAACCAAAGCCGAGCAGACCGAGCTGCCACCAGGGGCGATCGGCCAGCAAGTCGACACGCTGCTGGGCCAGCCAGTGAACGCAAGACTCGAACAATCCGCACACCAGGCCTGCCAGCAGGCCGACCAGGGCCGCCAACAGGAGCACCAGCAGCGGCATCTTGTCCCGCCGTATCAGGCGCTGCAAGACTGGAGGACGACGCTGCGAGGCCGCGTCGGCGGAAGGAATGGCTTGTTGCTCCATGGATAATCACGCTCATCTAACGAGGACCAGACACACCTCGGCCTCGGCTGCCCAGCTCTGGGCCTTTCTGCTATAGTCGGCCCGTTTCATGTATCACGGGCGAGAGTCCGGGGCGAGAGCGCAAAGCATACTCCTCCCGCCATCCCCTGCCGAGCCGCAATCGGCAGCCTGCGCCCGGGTAACGACCAAAATCCCATTAAGGATGATCCATGTCAAAATCAGATCAGCTGTTTGAACAGGCCCGCCAGACCATTCCCGGTGGCGTCAACTCACCGGTCCGCGCCTTCAACGGGGTCGGCGGCACACCCCGCTTCATCGATCACGCCGATGGCGCCTACCTCTATGACGTGGACGGCCAGGCCTATGTGGATTACATCGGTTCCTGGGGCCCCATGCTGCTCGGCCACAACCACCCGGCCATCAAGGCTGCGGTCATCAAGGCGGTGGAGAAGGGACTGAGCTACGGTGCCCCGACCGAGATCGAAGTGCTGATGGCCGAGAAGGTGCGCCAGATCGTCCCCTCCATGGAGCAGGTGCGGATGGTCAACTCCGGCACCGAGGCGACCATGAGCGCCATCCGGCTGGCCCGCGGCTACACCGGTCGCGACAAGATCGTCAAGTTTGAAGGCTGCTACCACGGCCATGCCGACTCCCTGCTGGTCAAGGCCGGTTCCGGCGCCCTCACCCTGGGTCAGCCCAACAGCCCGGGCGTACCGGCCGATTTCGCCAAGCACACCTTGACCTGCGTGTTCAACGATCTGGACTCGGTGCGCGAAGCCTTTACCCAGTACGGCAGCGAGATCGCCTGTATCATCGTCGAGCCGGTCGCAGGCAACATGAACTGCATCCCGCCGGTGCCCGGCTTCCTGGAAGGGCTTCGCGCCATTTGTGACGAATTCGGCGCCCTGCTGATCCTGGACGAGGTGATGACGGGTTTTCGCGTCTCCCTGCGTGGTGCCCAGGGCCACTACAACATCGATCCGGATCTCACCACCCTCGGCAAGATCATCGGTGCCGGCATGCCGGTGGGCGCCTTCGGCGGCAAGAAGAAGGTGATGCAGCACATCGCCCCGACCGGCCCCGTCTATCAGGCCGGTACCCTCTCCGGCAACCCGGTGGCCATGGCCGCCGGCCTCACCATGCTGGACCTGCTGCTGGAGCCGGGCCTCTATGAGCAGCTGAGCGCCAAGACCGCCCGTGTCGCCGAGGGGCTGAAAGCCGCCGCCGCCAGGCACGGCATCCCGCTTGCCATCAACTACGTGGGCGGCATGTTCGGCTTCTTCTTCACCGACGAGCCCGAGATCACCCGCTACGAGCAGGTGACCCGCTGCGACATGGAACGCTTCAAGCGCTTCTATCACCTGATGCTGGAAGAGGGTGTCTATCTGGCACCGAGCGCCTACGAGGCGGGCTTCCTGTCGCTTGCCCACGGGGACAAGGAGATTGAACACACTCTGGCGGCCGCCGAGCGCAGCTTCGCCAAGCTGGCTGGCTGACAAGCCGCAAGATGTGCAGAGGGCCCCGATGGGGCCCTTTTTTGTTTGCCCGCCCCGACAAGGCACCATAGTAGTGCATCCTTAAGTCCCTCACCGGAGCCTTGCCACCTGCTGGTGCGCCGCGCCGTACACGGGCTGTCATAAATCGGGCCCACAATTTGCAGGCCCCTGCTTCAGGAGCCCATTGGACCGAGGTGTATATGGCAGAGATGAGCCCCATCGATGTGCTGCGGCGCTATCAGGAGTACGAAACCGAGCTGGCCCCCCTGCTGCTGGGGCTGCTCACCCTCCCCGAGGCGTCTCTCAAGACCTATGCCTTCGTCGAGGAGGTGAAGAGCCTGCCCCCCCAGATCAGGCCAGCCATACTGGCGCCCGTTCCGGCGGCCCAGGGGCAGCTGCGCCTGCTGGTGCAGGGCCATGGCCGGGAGCTGGAGATCAACCTGCACCAGCTGATCGCCTGGCTGATGGGGGACAGAGAGCGGCGGCGCGCCATTCCCTGGTTCAGGGCCGTCTACGTCGTCCTGAGTCTGGCCCTGTTTCTCATCGTCGGCACCCTCATCTGGCACGGGCTGGAACAGCTCTATCTGCTGCTGTGCGGCACCCAGCAGAACCGGCTCGGCGCCTTCAGCGCCATCATCTTCCTCACGCTCGCCCTGGCGGTGTTCGATCTCGGCAAGACCATCCTCGAAGAGGAGGTGCTGCTGCATAAGGACATCTTCCGCCACAGCGCCATCCGGCGCACCATTACCCGCTTTATCGCCGCCATCCTGATCGCGGTCTCCATCGAGGGGTTGCTGCTGCTGTTCAAGGGGTCCCTCGGCCAGAGCGAACTGCTCTGGCCTGCGGTGGGGGTGATGGGGTGCGCCGTGGGGTTGCTGCTGGCGCTGGGGCTCTATGTGTTTCTCGGTGCCAGGGCGGAAGCCGCACTGGTCGCCTCCAGCCAGCAGACTGCCCACTCGGAGGGGGCTGCCAGGGGCATCAGAAGACGCGCCAGGACCGGGCGAGCGGGATGACATACCAACGCGGGGTGCCCGTGCAGGCGGGCCTCGCCGACGCCAGCTAGCTCGTCGCCTCTGCCAGCGCGGGCGCTGGCTGTCGCCGCGCCGCCCGCCAGGAGGCGTACATGGTCCAGGAGGTATAGATGACGATGAAGGCCACCAGCCATTTGAACATCTCCATCTCCATGGATTTGACCAGCATGGCCGCCAGCACCACGCCGATGGGGCCGAAGATGGCCACCGCCAGCACGGCCCGCGCATCGAAAGCCCCCTTGCGAATGAAGGTCCCCGCCGAGAAGACGCTGAGCACGGCGGTGGATCCCATCATGATGGGGAAGGCCACCAGCGGGTTCATGCCGAGCAGATAGACCAGGGTCATGCAGGGGGCGAACAGGCCGATACCGACGTTCATCAGGGCTCCGAACAGGAAGTTGCCGGCAAGGGCGATCCCCAGCTTGTAACCGCTCAGCCCCATGGCCTCGCCACCGAGGGGGAAGAGCCCGAGCAGACCGGCAAAGATGAGACCGGCGACCACCAGCAGGGAGACCGCCATTACCAGCCGGATGGTCTGGCGATCAAAGGAAGCCACGTAACGGGCGCCCCAGGCCGCACCGGCCGCCGCCGCCGCCATCATGCTGATGAGGGTGACGGGATCCACGTTGACCACGCCGATGAAGATGAGAGCCTGGGTCACGGTCGGCAGCACGCACTGGCCGTTGAGGGTACCGGGCAGCAGCCGATCATCGATCAGCCTGAACTGCTTGTAGCAGGCGGTCTTCACCGCAAAACTCCCCACCCCCAGAGTATCGAGAAAATTGGCCACAAAACCGATGGCCGCCACCGGCCAGAAAGGGGTGGCTTCGAGCTGGCCATGACGCCGTTTGTGCCACCAGGCACGGACCAGCATAAAGAGAAAGACCAGGGCACAACCGATAAACAAGAGACGCAGAAAAGTGACAAGCATGGGGAGACCTCCAACAACGGGCGGCGATTCTAAGGCAGCGGAAGGAAAAAATCCTGGCCAGGATCATGAGACGACGGGTGCAAACGTTTGGCCGCGACTATTTTGGCTGGCAGAACCCGAATGGGGCTATCCATACTGATTGGGAGGGCGACAGCCCGGGCTCATCGGGCGTAGTCCTGGTCATTTCGCGACGACCACAGCACCGGTGAGGCGTAAACGAAAGAAGGCGGGGTGACCCGCCTTCTTTTTTCATTCTCCGTCAGGCAATCCAGCGTGGCAGCCGGGGAGCCAGGCGGTCGATCAGGCGATCCGACACGGGAGTGAGCAACAGCAGCGGCAGGCAGATCAGGGAGAGGCAAAGAGCGCCCACATAGACGTCCGTCATCCAGTGCGCACCAGCCAGGATGCGGGGCGCAGAAAACAGGGGCACCATCACCACCGCAATCACCCCGGCCCAGCGCGGCAGATAGCGCAGGGCAAAACCGGCGAAGATCATCAGGAAGAGGGCGTGATCACCGGGGAAGCTGTCACCGGCGGAGTCCTTGGTGGGAATCGCACTGATCTCGGTCAGGCGCAGAGCCCCGTCCACCATCAAGGTGGGGCTGGGACGGCTGACCGGCAACAGATGCCCGAGCTGATTGATCACCAGGGCCCCCAGCAGCATCACGACCCCCATGGCCACCAGACGACGGCGCTCCTGCCCGTCGGCACGGAAGAAGCAACCGGCGAGGATCCCGCCCATGCAGGCCAGCGCGGCCAGATCGAACAGGCGGTTGTTGGTGATGGCCACCAGATCGGCCCAACGGGGGGAGTGGCCAATCCAGCCATTGACCAGCTGGAAGAGGGCGAGATCCCACCCATCCCAAGGGCCGTGCTCAGGCAGGGCGCCCCAACTGAAGGCGATGAGGCCCCCGGCCAGATAGAAAGGAATGAACTTGCTCATGCCGACGTGTCCTTCGAAAAACGCTCATTCTAGGCCAGCCGCAAGATGACTTGCATCACAAAAGTGTAAGAATTCGTGTAACAAAGGTATTCCATCGGCTCTTCTTTTGGCGCCGCCGACCGGGTGGGCAAGCGCGTCCCCTCCTTGGCTCTCCCACCGGTTGCGGCTAGTATGGGCGCTCCCTTCGTTCAGGATGATGATGATGCGCAGCTACCTTCGCATGATGTTGTTTGCCCTCGCTTTGCTGGCAGGTGTACAGATCCCCGGGCTGGTCGATCTCTACTTCCAGCGGCTGGATGCCCGGCTGCAGCAGGCCGGTCTGGCGCTGGCCCCCTTCCAGCGCACGGCAGACCAGCACTTCAATGGCGATCTGCAGGCGCTGGTCGCCCATTACGGTGCCAGCCAGGATCCCGTCTTCACCCAGGATGCCACCAGCCTCCAGCAACTGGTGAACCAGCAGCAGCACCTTCAGGGGGAGATCGCCGTGCGGGAGAGTCCCTGGTACCAGCAGCTCTCCCACCTGTTGCTGCGCGCCGATCCCGCCCTCTGGCAGGATACCCTGCACAACTACGGCTATGTGGTCCCCCTCAAACAGGCCGCCATTTTCTGCGGCGTGGCGGCGGGTCTGCTGGCCTCCCTGGCGGGGGATCTGCTGCTCGGCCTCCTGCTGCTGCCATTTCGCTCCCGCCAGCGCGTCCCCCGTCACGGCCTGCGCTGATCCCCTCTCACTGCCAACCGGGGTGCCCGCCCCGGTTGGCGGCTACTCGAAGGGTTCGAGATAGGCTTCTATGGCCTTCTTCAGCCAGGCCAGCACCTTGCCGTGATGGGCGTTCTCCGACAGATAGACTCCGTAATCGCGCCACTGCAGACTGAACTTGTGCTTCAGGGTCAGCAGCTCCCCCTGGCGCAGCTGGCTCTGGATAAGGGGTGAAGGCAGCACCGCCCAGCCCAGACCATCCAGCACCGCATCACGCATCAGTTCGAAACTCGACAACCCGATATGCGGCCCTCCGATAGGCAGCAGGCTCTTGACCGAAAACGCGTCCACATAGGAGAGAGTGACCTGGGTGTGATCGGTCAGATCCTGCTGCAACACCCGCTTCAGCCCAGCCAGCGGGTGGCTTGGCGCCACCACCATCAGGGTGCGGATCGGGTTGAGCACGTCGATGCAAAGACCGCTGCGCTCCTGTTCCTCGGTGATGAGGCCGAAGGCGGCATCCACGAACCCCTCTTCCACCAGGGCCGGCAGCTCCGGCGGTGAGGCCAGCACCAGGGAGATGCTGGTGCCCGGAAACTGGCGACGCAGCGCCCCCAGCATCTCGCGCCATACCACCTCGGGAATGGCGTCGTCCCGGGCTACCCGCAGCGCCACCTCGGCACCGGAGGCATGGTGCTCGCACTTGAGCTTCAGGCTGTTGGCGGCCTGCAACAGCCGCCGACAGTCATCCAGCACTTGCTCGCCGATTTCGGTCAGCCGGCTCTGATTCGCCCCTCGTTCGAAAAGTTCGACGCCAAGCTCCACCTCCAGGGTTGCTATCGCCGAGCTCACGGCGCTGCGACTCTTGCCAAGTCGTCTGGCGGCATTGGCTATCGAACTACTGTCCGCTGCTTCTACAAAGAGTTGTATCTGATTTAGCTTCATGGCTTCAAACTGGCGGCAGATTATTCCATCACCACCTTATCCCCTGGCCCGCCCCCAAGGCAAACAAGCAGCGACAGCTTTCTCGACGCTCAGCGATAACCTTGCCCGTTTCGGGTGCCGTTATCCTCTCTTCGTCGCAGCAACAGAAGGAAACTGCATGTCATCCCGTCCCCTGCTTTTGGCCCGCCTCTTCCTGACGGGGGCCATCCTGACCGAGGTCGCCGGCACCTCCTCCATGGCCCTGATCCCAAAGAGCGAGAGCGGCTGGATCCACTATCTGCCGATGTGGCTCCTCATCACCCTCTCCTACCTGCTGCTCGCCAAGGCCGCCAGGACAATCTCCATTGGTATCGCGTTTGCGCTGTGGGAAGGGCTGGGGATCGCCCTCATCACCGCCGTCTCCGTCCTGTTCCTCGGCTACGAGCTGAGCATCCAGGAGTGGATCGGACTGGCGCTGGCCATAGTGGGGATTGTCATGGTGACCCTGGGCGAGACCCATGATGCATCAGCCCACACCCGCCAGAGGAGGGAAACCCCATGCACCCGTTGATCATCGTACTGGGCGCCGCCCTGCTGGATATCGGCGCCAACATGGCAATCAACCGCTCCATCGGTTTTCGCGACAAGGGGTGGGGCGTCCTCGGCATTCTGCTGGTGCTCTGTGCCTTCACTCTGCTCAGCGAGGCGGTCAGTACCGGCAAGATCGATCTGGCCGTGGCCTATGCCACCTGGGGCGCCATCGGCATCCTGGGCACCGCCCTCGGGGGCCTGCTGCTGTTCGGCGAGCGCCTCAGACCCGTCGGCTGGCTCGGCATGATAGTGATGGCGGTGGCGGTCGCCCTGCTGACCACAGCATGATCCCCTCTCCAACCCCATGAAAAAAGCCGCCCTGTTCCCAGGGCGGCCTTTTCATGGTCAAACCGATCACCCAGATTGCAACAGGCAGCCTAACGCGCTGCCTCGTACAGCTCCAGCGGTAGGCCATCGGGGTCGGCGAAGAAGGTAAAGCGCTTGCCGGTCAGCTCGTCCACCCGCACCGGCTCCACTTCCACCCCGTGCTGCTCCAGGTGGGCGATGACCCGGTCGAGATCCGCTACCCGAAACGCCAGGTGGCGCAACCCGCACGCCTCCGGCCGGGAGGGGCGCGGTGGTGGCGCCGGGAAGCTGAACAGCTCCAGCTGGCTGCCGTCCGGCAGCGCCAGATCCAGCTTCCACGACTGACGCTCGGCCCGCAGGGTCTCGGCAATGATGGGCAACCCCAGCACCTGGTGATAGAAGTGGCGCGAGCGCGGATAGTCGCTGGCGATGATGGCCACGTGATGGATGGCCTCAAACAGGGGATGGGTCATGGCAATCCTTGCAAAACGGGCAGCCTGCGCTGCCCGTCTTCGTCAGTTGAAGAAACCGTTGAACCAGTTGTCCAGGGCATTCGCCGGGTCCGAGACCGGGCTGGCACAGCTCATGGGCTCGGCCAGACCGGCCAGCTTGGCCGGCACCTGGAGACTGCCGGGACAATCGCTGGCCACCCGGGCACCGCTCGAGCGGGAGAAGTTGGCCCAGCTCACCCCTTCGGGCATCTTCAGCCCCAGGCTGTTGACCCCTCGCTGGCTCATGTAGCCGCTGAACAGCTGCAAGGCGCCACTGGCACCGGTCAGCCCGGCCGGGGTGTTGTCGTCACGGCCGACCCAGACGCTCACCAGCTCGTTGTTGTCCATCCCGGCAAACCAGGAGTCTCGCAGCTCGTTGGTGGTACCGGTCTTGGCGGCCATGGTGGCCCCGGGGAACTTGGCACCGAGCGCCCGGGCCGTCCCCTGGCTCACCGTCTTGGTCATGGCGAACAGGGTCAGCCAGCTTGCCTGGGGATCCGTCACTCGCTTGGCCGCTTCGTCATGCTGGTAGAGCTGGCGCCCCTCGCCATTCACCACGGCCCGGATGGCCGACAGGGGCTGGGTCAACCCCTGGTTGGCAATGGGCAGGTACATCTGGTTCACCTCCATGGGCGAGAGGGCCACCGCCCCCAGCACCAGGGACGGATAGGGCTGGATCTCCTGCTGCACCCCCAGCTTGTGCAGGGTGTCCACCACCTTGTCCAGGCCTATCTGCATCCCGAGGTTGACGGTCGGCACGTTGAGGGAGCTGGCAAGCGCCTCCATCAGGGGCACGCTCTGGCGGAACTTGCGGTCGTAGTTCTGCGGCGTCCAGATCTGGCCATCCTGGCCGCGAATGCGGATCGGCTGATCTTTAAGCGGCGTGCCCAGGGTCAGGCCGTTGGAGAGACCGGTCAGGTAGACCGCCGGTTTGACCAGGGAGCCAATCTGACGGCGGGCATCCAGCGCCCGGTTGAAGCCGGCGTAGCGGGGATCCCGTCCCCCCACCATGGCGACCACCTCGCCCTTGTGCCAATCGGAGACCACCATGGCCGCCTCCAGCTTCTTCTTGCCACGCTGCTTCTCGATGGTGGCCAGACCCGACTCCACCGCCTGCTCGGCGGCGTGCTGGGCGATGGGATCCAGACTGGTGAAGATCTTGAGGCCGGACTGCTTGAGCAGATCCGGGCCGAAGCGGTTCTGGATCTCCCGCTTGAGCAGCCCCATGAAGGCCGGGGTACGGCCATAGCTCATCTGGCCGCGGGCGATGATGCCAAGGGGCTGCTTGCTGGCCAGGTCATACTCGGCCTGGGTCAGGCTGCCGTGATCCGCCAGCAGTTTCAGCACCAGATCCCGGCGCGCCTTGGCCCGGTCCGGGAAGCGCCAGGGATCGTAATAGGAGGGGCCCTTCACCATGCCCACCAGCAGGGCCACCTGATCGATGTCCAGCTCGTTGACCGGAATACCGAAGTAGAAGTAGGAGGCGAGCCCGAAGCCGTAAACCCCCTGGGAGAAGTTCTGCCCCAGATAGACCTCGTTGAGGTAGGCCTCCAGGATCTCGTCCTTGCTGTAGCGGTAGTCGATGAGCACCGCCATGTAGGCTTCCTGCAGTTTGCGCCACAGGCTGCGCTCACGGGTCAGGAAGAAGTTCTTGGCGAGCTGCTGGGTGAGCGTACTGCCCCCCTGCACGGTGCGACCCGCCAGCAGGTTGGCTGCCATGGCGCGCATGATGGCCACCGGCGAGACGCCGCCGTGCTGGTAGAAGTCCCTGTCTTCCGTGGTGAGCAGCGTCACCAGCAGGCTGTCCGGCACCTCGGAAAGGCGCACCAGCAGGCGGTCCTCCCGATCCTCGGTGTTGAGGCGATCGAGCAGCACCGGGTCCATCTGGGCATAGCCGAGCTGACGCTGGTTCTCCAGGGACTGGATCCCCTCGAGGCGCGCCCCGTTGAAGGTGAGACGCAGGCCACGGGCGCCGTCGGCACCGTCGTGGAACTCGAACGGCCGGCGCACCAGCTCGATGCGATTGCCGCTCACCGCGTACTCACCCGGGGTATGGGGCTGACGCACCTGCTTGTAGCTCAGCATGTTGAGCTCGCGCAGCATCTGGGTCTGGGAGAGCCGCTGGCTGGGATAGAGCTCCAGCGGGCGGCTGTAGACCATCACCGGCAACTGCCACTTCTCGCCGTCGAAGCGCTCGCGCACCTTGGTGTCGAGATAGATGCCAAACACCACCATGAAGGCCGCCACCACCAGAGAGAGCTTGAAGCCCAGCCAGAACAGGGTGCGCCAGATGGTGCGTTTGGGCGCCGCCTTCTTGGGCGTGCGCTTGCGTCGTTGGGTTGCCATAAATCCTCTTGTCGTTCTCCTCGCCATCCCGCTGATGCGAGCGGCCTGCGATGCCTGTTGTGGAGGGGGACTGTGCCACCGCCATCTTGTTCTGATCGTACCGACCGATCACTGCCCCGTCGGCTACTCCTGCAATCCCATCTTCTTCTTGGTCACCCGGGTCGGCAGCGCCTCCAGCGGGTTGTCCGGCCAGTAGTGACGGGGGTAGCGCCCCTTCATCTCTTTTTTCACCTGCTCATAGGATCCCGCCCAGAAGGCGGCGAGATCCGCGGTGATCTGCAAGGGGCGCTGGGCCGGGGAGAGCAGCTCCACCACCAGGGGCACCCGGCCATCGGCCACGCATGGGGTAGCGCCCAGCCCGAACATCTCCTGGATGCGCACCGGGATCGCCGGCGCCTGACCCGGCTGGTAGCGGATCCGTACCCGGCTGCCGGTCGGTGCGGTGAAGTGGCTCGGCAGCGCCTCGTCCAGCCGCCTTGGCAAGGGCCAGGGCAGAGACTGGCGCAGGATGTCGCTCATGTCGAGCCGCTTCAACTGCTCCAGCCGGGTCATGCCGCTCACCGCCGGCAGCAGCCACTGCTCGAGGTCGGCCAGCAGGCTCTCCTCATCCATGGCGGGCCAGGCTTCGTCGGGCAGCCAGTCGCGGGCGCAGCGCAAGCGGGCCAGCAGCCCCTCGCTGCTTTCGTCCCAGGGCAGCACGTGCAGCCCCTTGCGCCGGATGCCCTGCAGCAGGCAGCGCCCCTTCTGTTCATCGGAGAGATCCGTCAGCGGCCGCTGGCCGAGCACCAGCTCGCCGAGCACCTGCTGGCGCTCCGCACGCACCCGTTCCTCCCGATCGTCCCAGTCGAACCACTGGCGCTCGCCGACCAGCTCGGGCAGCTGGCGCACCAGTTCATCCAGCGCCACCGGCTCGGCGATGAAAATGCGGCTGCCGCGCTCGTTCTGACCCATTTCGACGGCCACGATGGCCCCCTGCCCCTGGCAGGGATGCCCTTCTACCAGATCGCAGCTCACCCCGCCACTGAGCTGATAGCGGCTGCCACTGCGCAGCTTGCCGATGCGATCGGGCCAGGCGAGGGCGCACAGCAACCCCAGCCATTGACCCTGCGGGCTGCTTGCCCGTACACCGAGCCGCTCGAACCAGCGGGCCGCTCCCTGGCGCAGGGCGCCCTGACGGCGGTGGAACAACACGGACAAGCGCTCCGATCCTCGCAGATCTTCTTCCAGCAGCGCCACCAGGAAAGCCGCATCGGCGACAATCCCTGTCAGACCCTCGGATTCCAGCTCCCGGGACCGCAGCAACATGCGGGCGAGGCGGGGATGGGTGCCGAAGGCCGCCATGGCAAGGCCTGCCGGGGTAAGTTGTTGCTCACCCTCCGGGGCCATGGCGCCCAGGGCCACCAGCAACCGCCGGGCGCTGGCCACGGCGGCAGGGGGCGGCATGTCCAGCAGGGGCAGCGCCTCCACCCGGGCCCCCCACTGGGCGGCGTCCATCAGCAGGCCGGTGAGCTCTTGCGTCAGGATGTCGGGGGGACTCTGCTCGGCGAGGCGCTCCTGCACCTCGCTGCTCCAGAGCCGGTAGCAGACGCCGGGGCCAAGCCGCCCTGCCCGCCCCGCCCGCTGGGTGGCGGAGGCTTTGGCGATGGGCCGGGTCTCCAGCCGGGTGACGCCGCTCTTGATATCGAAGGTGGCCCGCCGCTCCAGCCCGCTGTCGATGACCACGGAGATCCCCTCGATGGTGAGGGAGGTCTCCGCCACGTTGGTGGTGAGCACCAGCTTGCGACGACCCGCAGGCGCAGGCTCGATGGCCGCTTGCTGGGCCGCGAGGTCAAGACGGCCATAGAGGGGAGCCAGGGTCACATCCCCTGGCAACCGCCCTTCCAGCCACTGTGCCAGCCGCTCTATCTCCCCCTGTCCCGGCAGGAACACCAGGGCACTGCCAGCCTGACTGGCGAGCGCCTCCAGCACCACGGCGCCAACCTGGGGCTCCAGCCACTGCTGGCGATTGGCGGGGCGATAGTGGTACTCGATGGGAAAGCCGCGCCCCTCGGAGCGCACCACGGGGGCACCTGGCAGCAGGCGCTCCAGGGCCATGCCATCCAGGGTGGCGGACATCACCAGCAGCTTGAGATCATCGCGCAACCCCTGCTGGCTTTCGATGGCGAAGGCCAGCGCGGTATCGGCGTGCAGGCTGCGCTCGTGGAACTCGTCAAAGATGACGAGCGACACGCCGGTGAGCTCAGGATCCTGCTGCAGCATCCGGGTCAGCACCCCCTCGGTCACGATCTCGAGCCGGGTCTGGCTGCTGGTGCGGCTCTCCCCGCGCACTCGCAGGCCGATGCGCTCGCCCACCTTCTCCCCCAGCTGACGCGCGAGGAAGCTCGCGATGTTGCGCGCCGCGAGGCGCCTGGGCTCCAGCATGATGATGCGCCCGGGCAGCCGGTGCTGGCGCACCAGCTCCAGGGGCAGCAGGGTCGATTTGCCAGCGCCGGGGGGCGCCTGCAGGATCACGCTGGTATGGTTGTCGAGGGCTGCAAAGAGTTCGGGCAACACCGGGACGATGGGGAGGGAAGACAAAGCGATGGGCACCTTCTGTGACACTTCTGAAAAGGGGTCCATTCTGCCACAGCCTCCCGGCCATCGTAAGCGCCCCTGCCGGGCAGGGGCAGGAAGCGTCAGGTGCAACACGGCAAGACATCCCGGGAGCGGCTGCCATAGAATGGCCCTTATCCGATGCCCATCACGAGGACCAACACGCCGCATGCCCAAACTCTTCTTTGCCCTGCCCCTGCCAGAGCTTGCCCCCGAGCTTGCGACCTGGCGAGACCAGCGCCCCTGGCCCGGCCAGCCGGTACCCGAGAGCAACCTGCACCTGACCCTGGCCTTTCTCGGGGAGACCGACGAAACGACCCAGGCTCGCCTGATCGCGGCCGCCGAGCGACAGCACTGCCCCCCTTTCAGCGTCCATCTGGATCAGACCGGCTGGTTTCAGCGCGCCAAAGCCGCCTGGGTGGGGCCCGGTGAGTGGCCGAACGAGCTGACCGTGCTCGCGAGGGCACTGCGCCGCCACGGTGAAAAACTCGGGCTGGGCAACGGCGAGCAGGGCTATCGCCCCCACGTCACCCTGTCGCGCAAGGCGGGCGAGGCCCCCGGCGAGCTGCCTGCGCCGGATTTTCTGCTCAGGGCCGATCGCTTCTGCCTCTATCAATCCGTCAGCACGCCGGACGGTGTCCACTACGAACCGCTCGCCTGCTGGCCCCTGCGGGCCCGCGTCAAAGAACCGCACCGCGAGGAGCTCACCCCATGATCTTCGATCCCCCCCTGCAGTCCGGGCAGCTGATCTCACGCTACAAGCGCTTCCTGACGGATGTCGCGCTCAACAACGGCGAGGTGATCACCATCCACTGCGCCAATACAGGTGCCATGACCGGCTGCGCCCTGCCGGGCACCCGGGTCTGGTACTCCACATCCGACAACCCCAAGCGCAAGCTGCCAAACAGTTGGGAAATCGCCGAGAGCCCGGCGGGTCACTTCATCTGCGTCAACACGGCCCGTGCCAACCAGATCGCCCGGGAGCTCATCGAACAGGGCGCTCTCTCCCCCCTGGCAGGTTATGCCAGGCTGCGCACCGAAGTGAAATACGGGGAAGAGAACAGCCGCATCGACCTGCTGCTGGAAGATGACAACAGGCCGGATTGTTACATCGAGGTGAAATCCGTCACCCTGCTCGACGAGCGGGAGCAACCCGGCATGGGGTACTTCCCCGATGCGGTCACCACCCGCGGCGCCAAGCACTTGCGTGAATTGATGGCCATGAAGGCGGCAGGGCACCGGGCCGTGCTGCTGTTCATGGTATTGCACTCCGGCATCGCGAGAATGCGCCCTGCAGCCCATATCGATCCGCACTATAGTCAGCTTGTTGAACAGGCGATGGCGGCAGGGGTTGAAATTTTATGCTATCGCCCCCATGTTGGGGTGCAGGGCATGGTGGCTCAGGATTTTATCCCATTTGAATCTGACCATATGCTACCCGAGGGCAGAGAATAAATGCAGAAGTGGGTAACATTATTGATAAGGCTTGTTTGCCTCCCGTTGACCCTTCTGCTATAGATGTCGCCCTCAATTTATGGATGGCACGGGTAGCGTGCTGAATTAGGAGACAGGGCATGCCAACAGGCGAAAACAGGAAATCTCTGGGCCCCCTGGCCATTGCGGGTGTAGAGCCTTACCAGATGAAAGCCGGTGAGGAGTACATGAATGACCAACAGAAGGTACATTTTCGCAAGATCCTGGGAGCCTGGCGCAACCAACTGATGCAGGAAGTTGACCGCACCGTCGACCACATGAAGGATGAGGCTGCCAACTTCCCGGATCCCGTGGATCGCGCCGCGCAAGAAGAAGAGTTTGCTCTCGAACTGCGCACCCGCGACCGTGAACGCAAGCTGATCAAGAAGATCGAGAAAACCTTGCTGCTGCTCGAAGAAGATGACTTCGGTTACTGCGAGCATTGCGGCATCGAGATCGGCATCCGCCGTCTGGAAGCCCGTCCGACCGCAGACCTCTGCGTGGACTGCAAGACGCTGGCCGAGATCAAGGAAAAACAGATGGCTGGCTGATGCCGCCCATCCACAGAAACGAAAAGGGAGCCCAGGCTCCCTTTTTTATTGAGCTTTTGGTCGGGCCGTCCCAGAATGCAGCCTCAATGCATCGCCTACCCGAATTGCCATGGTCATGACATCCCCCCCCTCCCGACGCCCCTATGTGGGCCGCTTCGCCCCCTCACCGTCCGGTCCGCTCCACTTCGGCTCCCTGGTCGCCGCCCTTGGCAGCTTCTTGCAGGCCAGGGCGCAGCAGGGACGCTGGCTGGTGCGCATCGAAGACATCGACCCCCCGCGGGAGATGCCGGGAGCGGCTGACCTTATCCTCACCACCCTGGAGGCACACGGTCTTGGCTGGGATGGGGAGGTGATGTTCCAGAGCGCGCGCCATGGCCGCTATGACGAGATCATCGATCAGCTCTATCGGGCCGGGGATCTCTACTGGTGTCGCTGTACCCGACGCGAAATCATGGCCGCAGGGGGGTTCTACAACGGTCATTGCCGCACCCTGGGGCTGACCGCCGAGGGGTGTGCCGCCCGTTTGCGCCAGCACCACCCGGTCTATCGGTTCGAGGATGCGCTGCAGGGAGAGATCACCGTCCCCGCGGCGCTGGCGGAGGAGGACTTCATCGTGCGCCGCCGGGACGGGCTCTACGCCTACAACCTGGCGGTGGTGGTGGATGACATGGACAGCGGCATCACCGAGATCGTCCGCGGCGCCGATCTGCTGGAACCCACGGTGCGCCAGATTGCCCTCTACCAGACTCTGGGGGCTGCCGTCCCCGATTGGGTGCACCTGCCGCTGGCGGTGCAAGCGGATGGCAACAAGCTCTCCAAGCAGAACCATGCGCCGGCGCTGTCGCAGGACGAGGCACGACCGGCCCTGTGGCAGGCGTTGCACTTTCTCGGTCAGTGCCCGCCGCCCGAGCTGATGGCGAGCCGGATCGACGAGATCATCGGCTGGGGCATCGCCCACTGGCAGCTGGCCCGGGTGCCCCGCCAGCAGAAGATCCCGCAAGGGCAAAGCTAGCCCCGGCTGCATTTCTTGCCCCAAAAGGACCAATCAAGGGGAAGCAGGCCACACCGTTTCTCATTTGGTTGGGGCTGAGCTATGATAGGCCGCTATTTTTTTGGCCTCCCGTCAATTTGAAGTCATAACGAGGTGTACCATTTTTTCCCAGATCGCAAACTTTTGCCGCAAAGTGCTCGGCAAGGAAGACGGCGAGCAGTCGGTGGAGTCCCCCATTCCGGCCCGTGTCGCCGGACAGCGCCGTACCTTGAGCCGTGACCAGCACCCGATTTCGCGCAAAGAGATCAGCGAGAATGCCCTCAAGGTGCTCTATCGCCTGAACAAGGGGGGCTATGAGGCCTACCTGGTCGGCGGCGGTGTCCGTGACCTGCTGCTCGGGAAGACCCCCAAGGATTTCGACATCGCCACCGACGCGACGCCGGAGCAGATCAAGGCGCTGTTCAGCAACTGCCGCCTGATTGGCCGCCGTTTCCGCCTGGCCCACATCGTCTTTGGTCGTGACGTGATCGAAGTGGCCACCTTCCGGGGTCACCACCATCAGGTCAATACCAGCAAGCATGTGTCGGCCCAGTCCGATGAAGGCATGCTGCTGCGGGACAACGTCTACGGCACCATCGAAGAGGATGCCGAGCGTCGCGACTTTACCGTCAACGCTCTCTACTACAGCGCCAAGGATTTCACCCTGCACGATTTCGAGGGTGGGCTGGAAGACCTGGCCGCGCGCAGACTGGAGCTGATTGGCGACCCCGAGACCCGCTACCGGGAAGATCCGGTGCGCATGCTGCGCGCCGTGCGCTTCGCCGCCAAGCTGGACATGACCATCAGCCCGCGCACCGCCGCGCCCATCCGGGAGCTGGCCCCGCTGCTGCAGGACATCCCGGCCGCCCGCCTGTTCGAGGAGACCCTCAAGCTGTTCCTGGCGGGGGATGGGCTGGCCACCTACAAGCTGCTGCGGGAATACGGGCTGTTCCAGCCGCTGTTCCCCCAGGTAGCCGCCCTGTTCACCCCCCACGGCAACTCGCCCTACGAGCAGTTCATCGAGCAGGCGCTGATGGACACCGATGCCCGGGTCCGTGAAGAGAAGCGCGTCACCCCCGCCTTCCTCTACGCCACCCTGCTGTGGGGCGCCGTCGAGGCCCGCGGCCGCGTGCTGGAAAACGAGAGCGGTCTGCCCTGGTACGATGCCTTCATGCTGGCCATCAACGAGGTGCTGGACAACCAGGTGCGGATCATCGCCGTGCCGCGCCGCTTCACCACGGACGTGCGCGACATCTGGGCCCTGCAACAGCGCCTGACCCGCCGCCAGGGCAAGCACCCCGAGCGCGCCATGGAGCACCCGAAATTCCGTGCGGCCTTCGACTTCCTGTTGCTGCGCAACCGGGTCGAGCGCGGCCTCGGCGAGCTGTCGAGCTGGTGGGAACGCTATGTGGCCTCCAACCCGGATGTGCGCCCGCAACTGCAACGGGAGGCGACCCGCCGCCCGGCGAGCGGCGAGCGCGCCGACTCCCGCAGCGGTGATGGCGAGAAGCGCAGCGGCAATGGCCGCAACCGCCGTCGCCCCCGTCGCCGCAAGCCGAAGTCTGCAGAGTAAGGATCCGCCGATGATCGAGGTCTTCGTCGCCATCGGCTCCAACCTCGCCGACCCCCTCGGCCAGGCTCGTCGCGCCATCGCCGCGCTGGCGACCCTGCCCGAGTCCGAGCTGCGGCAGACCTCCCGCCTTTACGGCAGCCGCCCCATGGGCCCTGCGGATCAGCCGGACTACGTCAATGCCGTGGCGCGCCTTGCCACCCGCCTCAGCCCTCTGGCGCTGCTGGACGAGCTGCAGCGCATCGAGCAGGCACAGGGGCGAGTGCGCAAGGATGAGCGCTGGGGCCCCCGGACCCTGGATCTCGATCTGCTGCTGTACGGCGACGAGGTCATCCGGCATGAGCGCCTGACGGTGCCTCACTATGGCATGAAGGAGCGGGAGTTCGTCCTGCTGCCCCTTGCCGAGATAGCCCCCTCCCTGGTGCTGCCCTGCGGCACCCCGCTCACCGAACTGGTTGCCCGCTGCCCGCGCAATGGACTCGCGATCCTGGCCGGTGCAGCAGGCGAGTAGAGAAGAGTAGGAACAACGTAATGAGCAAGATCACCATTACCCACCTGCAGAAGATGAAGCAGGACGGACAGAAAATCACCGCCATCACCGCCTATGACGCCACCTTCGCCAAGCTGTTCGACGACGAGGGCGCCCAGGTGCTGCTCATCGGCGACTCCCTCGGCATGGTATTGCAGGGCGGAGACGACACCCTGGCGGTCAGCATGGACGAGATGGTCTATCACACCCGCTGCGTGGTGCGCGGCACCACCAATGCCCTGGTGGTGACCGACATGCCGTTCATGAGCTACGCCACCCCGGAGCAGACCTACCAGAACGCGGCGCGCCTGATGGCGGCCGGTGCCCGCATGGTGAAGATGGAAGGGGGGGACTGGCTGTGTGACTCCATCCGCCACCTCACCCGTAACGGGGTGCCGGTGTGCGGCCATCTCGGCCTGACCCCGCAATCCGTCCACGTGTTTGGCGGCTTCAAGGTGCAGGGGCGCGACGAGTTCCACGCCCAGGAGATCTACCGCCAGGCGCTGGAGCTGCAAGCGGCTGGCATCCAGTTGCTGGTACTCGAGTGCGTGCCCGTCTCTCTGGCAGAGCGCATCACCAAGGCGCTGCGCATTCCGGTGATCGGCATCGGTGCCGGCCCTGCCACCGACGGCCAGATCCTGGTGATGCACGATGCCTTCGGCATCACCTCCGGTTATGTGCCCAAGTTCACCAAGAACTTCCTGGCCGAGACCGGTGACATGCGTGCCGCCATTCGTCTCTACGTGCAGCAGGTGAGCGAGGGGACCTTCCCCGGCCCCGAGCACTGCTTCAACTGACTTTCTGTCGTCATGAGCGCGGGGGCCTGTGCCCCCGTCTCTCACTCCCCCCTGACGACCCCCTCTTTTATTGATTCATCTGAAGGTGAACTGACGATGTTGGTTGTGAACAATCCCGCCGCGCTGCGCGAGCAGATCGGTCAATGGCATCGCGAAGGCCGCGCCATCGCATTCGTGCCCACCATGGGCAATCTGCATCAGGGTCATCTCACCCTGGTCGAGGAGGCCCGCCGCCATGGCGACAAGGTGGTGGTCAGCATCTTTGTGAACCCCTTGCAGTTCGACAAGGCCGAGGATCTCGCCAACTACCCCCGCACCCTGGAGCAGGATTGCGCCGCCCTGGAGGCCGCCGGTGTGGACCTGGTCTTCACCCCGACGCCGGAGATCATGTATCCCCAGGGGCTCGCCAGCCAGACCTTCGTCGAGGTGCCCGGCATCTCCAGCCTGCTGGAAGGGGCGCTGCGTCCGGGGCATTTTCGCGGGGTCAGTACCGTGGTCACCAAGCTGTTCAATCTGGTACAACCGAACGTGGCCTGCTTTGGCGAGAAGGATTACCAGCAGCTCGCGCTCATTCGCAAGATGGTGGCCGACATGGCCATGCCCATCGAGATCGTGGGCGTGCCGACCGTGCGGGCCGAAGACGGGCTGGCCCTCTCTTCGCGCAACGGCTATCTGACCGCTGCCGAACGGGCCATCGCCCCCGAGCTCGCGCGCACCATGAACTGGATTGCCGAGCAGATTGAAGCGGGGAACAGTCACCTCCCCTCCCTGGTTGCCCAGGCCAGCCAACGCCTCGACAACGCGGGATTCAGGACGGATGCCATCGACATCGTCGATGCCGACACCCTGGAATCCGCCAGCGCCGAGAGCCAGCGCCTGGTGATCCTGATGGCCGCCTATCTGGGCAAGGCCCGCCTCATCGACAACCGGGTCGTCGCCCTGCGGGGTTGAGACACGGCAAGGAGACCACGATGTCCAAGAAGGTTTACTGCATCGCCCAGTTCCAGCCCAAGCCGGGTCAGGAGCAGGCCCTGTTCCGCGTCCTGCAAGGGCTCGAACCCGACACCCTGCGTGAAGATGGCTGCCTGCAGTACATCGTCACCCGCCATATCCAGAGCCCCTTTGCCGAGGGGGAGAGCTTCCCCATCGTCTTCAACGAGATCTGGCGCGACATGGCGAGCTTCGAGGCCCACTGCCAGCGCGCCGGTATCAAGGCCTTCTTCGAGCGCTACTGCCTCGCGGATGATGGCCTCGCGGCCAAGTGGAACGTCTGCGTCTACAGCGACGAGCCCTCAGACTACGATGCCCCGGCCCTCTGAGACCGACATGTGCAAATAAAAAGGCGCCCGAGGGCGCCTTTTTGCTGGCAGGTGCGCGCCTCAGTGGCGCAGACCGGTGCCGCGGGAGATGAGCCACCAGGCCATCCCGTAGAGTACTAGGATGAAGCCGATGATGATGAGATAGGCGGTGCCGAGGGGCACGTCGGAGATCCCGAGGAAGCCGTAGCGGAACGCGTTCACCATGTAGATGATGGGGTTCACCTGGGAGACCCCCTGCCAGAACGGCGGCAGCAGGGTGATGGAGTAGAAGACGCCCCCCAGATAGGTCAGGGGAGTCAGGATGAAGGTCGGGATGATGCTGATGTCATCGAACGACTTCGCGAACACCGCGTTGATGAGCCCCCCCAGGGAGAAGAGGATGGAGGTGAGCAGCACGGTCACGCAGACGCTGAACAGGTGATGGATCTGCAGCGGCACGAAGAACAGCGACACCAGGGTGACGATGAGGCCGACACAGAGGCCGCGCGCCACGCCACCGCCCACATACCCCGCGATGATGATGTAGTTGGGCACCGGCGCCACCAGCAGCTCCTCCACGTTGCGCTGGAACTTGGCGCTGTAGAAGGAGGAGGCGACGTTGGAGTAGGAATTGGTGATGACCGACATCATGATGAGGCCGGGCACGATGAACTCCATGTAGCTGAAGCCACCCATGTCACCGATGCGCGAGCCGATGAGGTTGCCGAAGATGACGAAGTAGAGGCTCATGGTGATGGCGGGCGGCACCAGGGTCTGGATCCAGATCCGGGTGAAACGGCTCACTTCCTTGGCCAGAATGCTCTTGAAGGCGATGTAATAGGTCATGGGGTTCATGCTTTGCGACCCTCCTCTACCAGATTGACGAACAGCTCTTCCAGCCGGTTCGCCTTGTTGCGCATGCTGAGCACCTTCACCCCCTGGGCGGAGAGCTGCTCGAACAGGCTGTTGAGGGACTGGCTCTTCTCCAGTTCCACTTCCAGGGTGTTCTCATCCTGCATCCGGCCGTTGAACTCGGGCAGGGCCGGTACGATGGAGCCCGGCACCAGATCCAGCAGGAAGGTCTCGCGACCCAGCTTGCCGAGCAGGCTCTTCATGCTGGTGTTCTCGATGAGACGGCCCTTGTCGATGATGCCGATGTTGCGGCACAGCATCTCGGCCTCTTCCAGGTAGTGGGTGGTCAGGATGATGGTCACCCCCTGCTCGTTGAGATCCTTGAGGAAACTCCACATGGAACGGCGGATCTCGATGTCCACCCCGGCGGTCGGCTCATCCAGGATCAGCAGCTTGGGCTCATGCATCAGGGCGCGGGCGATCATCAATCGGCGCTTCATGCCACCGGAGAGAGTGCGAGCCGCCATGTCGCGCTTGTCCCACAGATCGAGCTGGCGCAGGTACTTCTCGGCGCGCACCTTGGCCTCGGCCCGCGGCACTCCATAGAAACCGGCCTGGTGAGTCACTATCTGGCTCACCTTCTCGAACTGGCTGAAGTTGAACTCCTGGGGCACCAGGCCGAGCTGGGACTTGGCCAGCTCCAGATCGGTATCGATGTCATGACCGAATACCTTCACCTTGCCGGCACTCTTGTTGACCAGTGAGCTGATCACGCCGATGGTGGTGGATTTGCCCGCCCCGTTGGGACCGAGCAGGGCGAAGAAATCCCCCTGTTTGACGGTGAGATCGATGCCCTTGAGGGCTTCGACGCCCCCCTGATAGGTCTTCTTCAGACCGCTGATTTCCAATGCGTTCATTGCAACCCCTGTGATGGATGAGCCCATCTCGAGACAGAAAAGGCGGCTGTGACGCCGCCTGAAGACAGTCGATGGCGGGCCGGCCAGCCTGCCTTGCTACTTCGGACCCGGCTTACTCTTGCGGTACGACCTTGCCGATGAAGGGCAGGTTACGGTACTTCTGGGCGTAGTCAATGCCACAGCCCACCACGAACTCGTCCGGGATAGAGAAGCCAAGCCAGTCCACCGGCACCTGAACCTCGCGGCGGGACGGTTTGTCCAGCAGGGTGCAGATGGCCAGGGATTTCGGCTCGCGCAGAGAGAGGATCTCGCGCACCTTGTTGAGGGTGTAACCGGTGTCGATGATGTCCTCGACGATCACCACGTCCTTGCCTTTGATGTCGTCATCCAGATCCTTGAGGATGCGCACGTCACGGGTGCTGTGCATGCCGGAGCCATAGCTGGAGGCAGTCATAAAGTCCAGGGTGATGGGCAACTGGCACTGACGGCAGAGATCCGCCAGGAAGACGCAGGAGCCGCGCAACAGGCCGATCATGACCACTTCCTCGGAGCCCTGGTAACGGGCGGTAATCTCTTCACCCAGCGTGGCGATCCGGGCTGCAACCTCGGCCTCGGGGATCATCACCTCGACAATGTGTTTCATCACATACTCCAATAATGACCAAAGGGTTATTGGCCGTTCATTAACGTCAAAACCGAGGATTCTACCACTCCAACCAGTGGGCGTCAGGCATACGTGATGCTTTTATCGGCTTATTTTAATTGATAGAGTTAGCAAGCCTTCGGGCATTATCGGTGACAATACTATAAACACCATAATCAATAACTATTAGATGAAAAAACTATGGAACCACGCGCAGAAATAAGACGTCGAACCCGGCTTTCGCCGGAGGCTCGCCGTGATCAATTGATGGAGTGTGCCGTCGAGGTATTTTCCCGTCGCGGCATCGGCCGTGCCGGGCATGCCGAAATAGCCGAACAGGCAAAGGTCTCGGTTGCGACCGTTTTTAACTATTTCAATACTCGTGAAGATCTGGTCGACGAAGTGCTGACAGAAATCGAAGCCTTCGTACAGCAGATCCTCGAACAGGCCTACAACGGTCAGGGCTCCGCCAGGGAGAGCATTCACCGCCACGTGAAGCTGTTCGTTGACGCCGCCTATGACAAGCCCGATCACGCCAGCATCTGGCTGGAGTGGAGCTCCTCGGTGCGGGAAGAAGTGTGGCCTCGCTACACCCGGCTGCTGGACAAGGCGCTGGAGCGCATTGCCCCCCACCTGCAACGGGCCATCGACAACGGCGAGATCCAGAGCGTGCTGTCGGCGCAGGATCTGGCCCGCTCCCTGACCGGTTTTGGCTATGTGATGATGCAGATGATCAATCAGCCGCAGCGTCCGAGCCGGGAAGAGGTGACGGATTTCCTGTTCAAGTACGTGACGGCCCCCATCCAGGCCAGCTGACTCGTGCAGATGTTGACAAAGCGGCGCCGGGCTTTACAGC
>NZ_JBFOCK010000088.1:0-6734 GCF_040907765.1 Aeromonas sp. s9 | reverse complement strand
TTCGGTGCGGTTGTTTAATGTGATCGATGACTTCAATCGCGAAGCACTGTGCATCGAGGTGGATTTTTCCTTGCCTGCCTCGCGAGTCAAACGGGTGCTGGAGCAGGTCATCGAGTGGCGGGGCAAACCAGCCGCAATCCGCTGTGATAATGGTCCGGAATACATCAGCGAAGAGCTCAAGCAATGGGCGCAGCAGAAGAGGATTGCGCTGAGGTATATCCAGCCAGGCAACCCGCAGCAGAATGCCTACATAGAGCGATTTAACCGCACTGTGCGTTACGACTGGTTGGGCCATTACCTGTTTGAGTCACTGAATGAGTTACAGGAATTTGCCACGAACTGGCTGTGGGTTTATAACCATGAGCGGCCCAATATGGCGCTGGGCGGCTACACGCCGAAACAGCGCTTGGCACAGGCCGCATGACCTCTACTTTTGAGTGCTCCAAAAAATGGGGGGATTACCCAGGCGGCATCTGAAATTTCAAAAGGTGATGAAGCACTACTGCGACTTTGGAATTTCGATAACCTTGAAGGCTCCAAAGCGAAAACTTCAGACGGTCGGTTCGATATTGTTTCTCGTGAGCGGGAAGTTCTGCAATTCATCAAACATCAGAACCACGACCTATATAAACACTGCCTTCGCTCACTGACCAGTGTTCAGAAGGATGAGGTAACGACCGAGTACTCCGAGGTCTACGAGCTCCCGCCGAATCATGTGAGATTCAACGAGTTTATCGGCAAATATGGGCCTGCATTTTCGGATCGGGACCGCGCAAACTTGATGAAGCTTTTGGTCGCCAAATTTGCCGATCTTCATCAAGTCAAAGTTGCTCACCGAGATCTTGGTGACCACAGCATCTGGATTTCACCGAGCAAAGAGGTAGCTCTCTCCAACTTCATCTCTGCATACCACAAACCGGCAGGCACCGTGGGCGACTATCGGCAGTTGCTCTCTGTGAACGATGTGTGTGTAGCAACAGTTCAAGACACTAAGCTCACCCCATTCGAAGCAGATGTTTATGCCCTAGGCATGCTGTCGTGGCACATTCTTACGTCTAAGCGCATCTCGCAAAAAAGCATCGAGGGCATCACTGATGCCTTGGAAGCTAGCGACAGTGTTTATGCTCCTGTGTTACTGAACGCACTCCAGGGAAGGGGTTTTTCTGATGCAATAGCGCTTTTTGATGCGTTGATTAACGCTGAACCAAAGAACGATACAGAAGCGGTATTCGACCAATCTGAGCTCGATCCTTATCGAAAATCGATTAACCACTCCCGGCAGTTCAGAGAGGATGATGACTTCTTAGTTGAGACTGAGGAGCGAGAGGTCTACTACTCTAACGGACAGGTCGTTAAAGCTTGGCTAAACATAGGCCTAGCTGAGGAAAATGCAGCGGTTGGCTATAAGCTACTTCACTTTTTGAAACGCATTGAAAAGCTCCAAACGTTATCGCCTTCATACATCCCTTGCATTAGAGATTTCGGCCTGGCGACCAAGTCGTCCAGCCTGTACTTGGTGATGGACCAAGCTGAAGGGTGCCATTGGAATGAACTGGAGATCGAAGAGGAAAACAAGCTTGTCGTCATTAAACAACTAATCGATTCCATAGAACATTTGCATACCCTGCACATCCCTCACGGCGACCTACACCCTGGAAACGTCATTGTAGGCAAGGAAGATGGCGGTTATGTGCTTTCGTTAATCGACACACCTGATTACTGCATTGAGTCGGCTGAAGCGCTCAATCATCAGTACAGCCCCGAAAATATTGATACCTGCACCGCGTTTGAAAGAGACAACTATGCGGTGATGAAAATGGCCTGTGAACTTTTAGGCGTACCGTGGGGCGGTTCTTCAGACAACTTCCAAGAGATTGCAACCGCCGTAGAGCAGGAGATCAAAGACCCCCTCTTTGGATTTAAGGATCTTTCTCGATTCAAGTCTGCTATCGAGGCGCCCAAAGGTGACGTGATAGAGCCCGTCAGAATCATGTTGAAGGGGGACTTCCAGTCTCTAACTATCTATCCCGATAATGGTCATCTCTATCTTCAAATTGAGCCAAGTAGAAAGGATCCGTCAGATGCTCGCGTTAGAGTGCTCGGAATAGGAGGCTACGTTGACCTGATTTTTAGCTCCAGAGATCAGGCCTTTGTTGTTGGGTTTGAACCTAGAGTTAAGTCATCGATTCGAAAGTCTGATGCTGATAACAGCCAACTGGAGTTGGATTTTCCTATAGCTATTGAGTCCGGAGGTGGGTATGACCTGTCTGGCCTATCGAAGAGACTTGAAGGCAATGAAGCGTTTTCTCTTGCGTTAGAGATTGCCCTTAAGAAAACAGAGCCTGAATCCATTGCGACGGATGAGCTGACGATCGAACTTAAGAAGGCGTTTGAACAAATTGATCAAACTACTTCTGAGGTGGCCGAACCTGAGTTAAAAATCGCGACAGAAAAACTCTGGAAAGCCATTCTGGAAACGGAAACGGAGTCATATCCTTACATTGAAGTTTCGGGTGGGGCGATAGAGGTCAAAGATACTAAAGATCAACTAATTATGCCGTACCAGGCGGATATTGATGCATTAGAGCAATTCAAGAGAACCGATGTAATAGAAGCCTTGGTGATTGACGGAGAAAAAGAGTCACCACTCGGTGAAGTTGTCTTGAAGCAATCGGCTCTAAATGAAGTTCGGTTGAGTAAGCTGAGTGCCAAGGCTCGTTTTGTTTCTGATGGTGATTTGGTTTTCTTCAGAACCAAACAAGATCGAGCCTCTTACG
This sequence comes from Aeromonas sp. s9, assembly GCF_040907765.1. Lineage (NCBI taxonomy): Bacteria > Pseudomonadati > Pseudomonadota > Gammaproteobacteria > Aeromonadales > Aeromonadaceae > Aeromonas > Aeromonas sp. s9. The sequence goes on along the minus strand of NZ_JBFOCK010000088.1, from coordinate 3,957 downwards.
AGAAAAGAAAGGCGGCATTAAAGTGCCTACTCGATAAAGAGGGGGTAATTCGTGAACTTGTGACTTATTTTGATCCAACCTGTTCATTACCTGCATTAACCTACGGTATTGAAGTGACCGATGAAGATTTTGCTAGGTACGATCGCTCGGATGAGCAAGGTAATAAAATTAGTCTCAATCAGCAGCAGCGGGACGCATTTCAGAAGCTAATAAACAACGGTCCACTTTCTCTATTGCAGGGACCTCCTGGTACAGGGAAAACCGAGTTCATAGCAGCCTTTGTGCACTACCTGATCGAGAAGCAGCAAGTACAACGAGTGTTGCTGGTTAGCCAGTCCCATGAAGCAGTGAACACGGCTGCGGAGAGAATCCGTAACCACTGTGCACGCTTGAAGACACCGCTCGATGTTGTTCGTTTTAGTAACCGCGAAGGTGCTGTTTCCACGGGGCTAAAAGACGTTTACGCGAGTTCCATAGTTTCCGAAAAGCGAGAGCTGTTCCGGGCAGAAGCTAGACATCGAGCCGCTGCCTTGGGACGAGCATTAGGTTTGGAGCCTGCTTATCTATCTGATTTGGTGGGTGCAGAGCTGAAGCTATTTAGACAGATAGATCACTTTAACTCTTCTATGAATTCATTGGGTGACCCAGCGCTGGAAAAGGAAGACGAGCAGCAGCTGAAAAAATCGTTAATCGAGCTCAATGAGTCGATCCGTTCAACGATGCATGAGGACTTTAAACTCCTGCTGAAAGCTGAGGATAGTCTCGAATCAGCAAAACAACGTGTGATCGACAAGCTCGACAGTGACTATGCTGTGAGGCCAGACGAGTCTTTACGGGCTAGAGCCTTGGCCAAGCTCTCCAGAGACATGCTGGATGTATTGGAAACTGATGAGGTTAACTACGATGAGTTCTTTGCGCGTTCTCGCCAACTTGTCACCGGGACATGTGTTGGTATCGGACAGCGTCACATAGGTATCCGTGATAACCAGTACGATTGGGTCATCATTGATGAGGCTGCACGATCTATTGCAAGCGAACTCGCAATTGCTATGCAAGTGGGCAAAAGAGTCCTGCTTGTGGGCGATCATCAACAGCTACCTCCGCTCTATACGACCCCGCACAAGCGTGCACTCGCACGGCGATTAGGGGTTTCCTCGGCTGAAAATGACTTGGATCTGTTGCTCCAAAGCGACTTCGCTCGCGCCTTTGAGTCGGAGTATGGAGAGCAAGTAGGGGCTACGCTATTAACCCAATATCGTATGGCTCCTGAGATTGGAAACCTTGTATCTAGCGCGTTCTACGATGGAAAACTCGAGAATGGAAATCGCTCGATTCCTGATATCTACAACGGTTTGCCAGAAGCTCTTCAGTTTCCCGTAACTTGGCTGGATACATCGGCTCTGGGGAACAGAGCACACCATCAAGACGATAAGGGTGTAAGTATCTACAACAGATGTGAAGCAGACCTAATCATCAATTTGCTCAAGCAAGTGGCAGAAGAGAAGGATTTTCTCTATGAGCTCAAAACTTGGGTAAAAGAGGAAGAACCCGCGATTGGAGTGATCTGCATGTACGGTGAACAGAAACGGCTGCTAAGGCAGAAGTTCAAAGAGGTTCAATGGGATGAGGGCTTCAAGTCACTTGTGAAGATTGACACGGTTGACAGTTATCAAGGCAAAGAAAACAGAATCATTATCTTGTCACTGACTCGATCAGACAAACACCAAAGCCCTGGATTTTTGAGGGCTCCAAATCGAATCAACGTCGCTCTTTCTAGGGCAATGGACAGGCTGCTAATAGTTGGGTCGGTGCAGATGTGGCGTGTGAACAACAAGCACCTGCCACTTGGCCGTGTTGCTAGTTTCTTGGAAGAGCAAGGTAGAGATGCAGGTTATTGTTTTGTAGATGCTCAACTGGCTAATGGGCAGGGAGGTCGCGGCAAATGAACCAGAAAGTAAATATTGCATACCATGAAGTGGACTTGCTGCTCCCTGCCCATAGATTTGATATCCGCTTTTCCTATGTGACCAAGAAGGGACTGTCGTTTGTTCGAGAGTTTGTTCTAAGACTGGTACATATCTCACCTATGAAACCGGTCGATATTGCCACCTACTTCGGTTTGTCGCGAAGGGAAGTCGATGAGGCTATCACAGACTTGGTTGAAAAGGGGGATCTCGATTTTTCGGAAAAAGGTCAGATCGAGCTGACTCCGAAAGCACGGGGGTACTTCGTTAGTTTGGGATCAACACCTCTGGTCTCGTCCCTAATGGAAAGTGGTGGCGTGTTCGCTTTCGAATTGGCGAGTTTCAACTGTGTCGGCAGAAAACGAACCAATGAAAAGCGAGCCCCTGGTTTGTGGTTGCATGTTTCAAATGAAATTGTTGCCAACAGTGAAAAAATTGCCAAGAAAATGTTTCAGGAGAAATTCCATAAAATCCAGGAGCAGGGCTTTTGGGAGCACAAGTCCTATGAGGGCGATTCCGGGCGGCCCAGTATCTACACAATGGAATCTGTACGGAAATTGGGCCAAGAGCCATTGCGCCTGACCAGTTATTTATCCATTGATCCAGAAGGCTTCCCGGTTGAGCGAGCCGACTTTGAGGCTTTGGAAGATTCGTCTGTTGTACAAGAGCTGGTTACCGATGCGATCGCTTCCGCACGTAAGCCAGTAAACTTCAAACAAGTCGCTCAAGCGATGGTGACACTTGAGGATCAAAAAACAAGGATGCTGTTCAATGAACACTCGGTGGACATAGCGAAACTATTAGCTGCACAGCAGTCTGGCAAGATAAATGACGGTGAATGGATTCCATTCTTAGGCCCACTCTATTCGAAAGCTAACTGGGAGCTAATATCCGAATATCTCGAGATTCAGTTAGCAGAGATTAAGAAGGCAAAAACTGAGCCCTCTGATCTACTTTGGATTGCGCCATCGGATGGATTCTGGGGGCAAAGCCTACGTACGTCAGCGTGTTTCAGTGAACTGGTTGATAGATCAACCACCAAAGGCAAGAAGCCAACCAAACTCTGCAACCCGAAACTCTATCTGCCCGTACAAGATGCAACAGACCGCAGAGCTATCGGTCGCTGGAAACAGGAGTTTTCCTGTTTCGAAAAGAAAGTTCATGGGCTCGTTGAAGGATTTTTGGATGGAAATGTTGAAGCATTGATTTTGCCGGACTCCTTGGCCGTAGTTTGCTATCACATTTCTTGGCCAGAGAGGTTGCCTGCCAGCCTACCGATTGGTTTCATAACAACTGACAGGAATCGTGTTAGTTTAGTTGGCAAACTGATCAAAGAATATGTTGGTGGAATGGCTTTCTTTGAGTCACCTAGGGACTTAGGGGAAATTGAGAAAATATAGATCTGTACAGATCTCTCAAACTAGACGATGACCCAATGAACTCCTGATTGATGATTTGCATTGGGCTGCCATCAACAACCCCCAGACGGAGGCGCAGACTCATAATGACTCATGTAGAGCAATCTCCCCCGGTAATCCCCCCATTTTTTGGAGCACTCAAAAGTAGAGGTCATGCGGCCTGTGCCAAGCGCTGTTTCGGCGTGTAGCCGCCCAGCGCCATATTGGGCCGCTCATGGTTATAAACCCACAGCCAGTTCGTGGCAAATTCCTGTAACTCATTCAGTGACTCAAACAGGTAATGGCCCAACCAGTCGTAACGCACAGTGCGGTTAAATCGCTCTATGTAGGCATTCTGCTGCGGGTTGCCTGGCTGGATATACCTCAGCGCAATCCTCTTCTGCTGCGCCCATTGCTTGAGCTCTTCGCTGATGTATTCCGGACCATTATCACAGCGGATTGCGGCTGGTTTGCCCCGCCACTCGATGACCTGCTCCAGCACCCGTTTGACTCGCGAGGCAGGCAAGGAAAAATCCACCTCGATGCACAGTGCTTCGCGATTGAAGTCATCGATCACATTAAACAACCGCACCGAA
>NZ_JBFOCK010000087.1:0-4552 GCF_040907765.1 Aeromonas sp. s9 | reverse complement strand
TGGTCTTGAACAATTGGCGGGCCAGTTGATGCTGCTCCAGCAGGTGGCGGAAATTCATGATGGTGGTGCGGTCCGGCAAGGCGCTATCCAGGGATCATGTACAGGACCTTAAGCGTTGAGTCCCTTTAAAACTCCTTCCAAGGTCCTGTTCTGTATCGATTTTCTCTGCTTGGTTCGGCAAGCGTTCTTGGCCAAATAATCAGCTGCCCATTCCAGTCTTTCCCTTATTTCTGTCAGCGCTCTATGGGCCACTGCTTCCAATAGCGGCAACCACCATGTCGTACTGTTCTTTGACGCTTTCAACATCGATAGCTTCCCTGTCATCACACTCTGCGCGACCCGCCTTTTCATCACCAGCGACAGCAAACTCGTCCACACCAATCCCTCGGCGATGGCTTTCTCCCCCGTCACAAACCCCTTGAGCCGGTTGTGCGATTTCCACTCTTTAAATAACAACTCCACCTGCCAACGGCAGCGATACAGGCTCATCACCTGCTCTGCTGACCATGCCGCTCGCGGCAGGTTGGTCATCCACAAGCAGAACCGCTTTTCCTCGGCAAACCAGCGTCGGATCAAGCGGTACTCGACCTTGCCGGACTTCACCACCATATCCAGCACCTCGGCCCGACAGCGCCGCCGTCCTGCCTCTTTCAGTGACAGTCCCGCCAGTTTTGGCACTTCCCGCCCATCACCGCGCCAGGCCTGGATTATCTTGGGGTTCAGGCTTTGCGTTCCTCGCACCAGATAAAATCCGCCAGCGTCGTTCACCTGCTCAAACCAGGCCCTGTCAATGTAACCCGCGTCAGCCAGCAGCAGGCAGTTGGCCAGCTTGTGAGCCTCAGGGAGAAATTGCCGCTCCCCTGCGGTATCGGCAGACACACTCATGCACAGTGGGCTCTGCTCCGACAGAGACATGGTCATATGGCACTCGATAGCCGCCGGACTGATGGTCTTGAACCGGCCGGGAAAGTCAGCCGCCAGACGCCGGTGCACCGCGAAGGAGGTGCCATCGTGCAATAACACCTGCTTGAACGCGCCGAGGGAGGCCGCTTTGAGTTGATGGTCGATACGCAAGGCGATGGCCCGTTCGACCAGCGCTTTCATAAACAGGGCAAAGCTCTCTTTACGCAGCTGATTGTGAAACGGTTTGTAAGAAACCTGATGCTCTTTCGTCAGCTGCAAGGCATTGAAATGACGGTGTAAGCTGGCAATGTCATTGACCTGGTCGCCCCCCATGGCCCGCAACAGTGCAGGTACGAGCATGGCAGGGGTAATGGCGCGCTGACGCAGACAAAACTTGCAGAGCCGAGCAATGCGCTCGAGTGCGGCGGGAGCCAGGAGTTGCTCCAGATAGTGATTAGCATTAATAATGGTCATAGGCTTCGCGCGTGTTGATTTTGTTTGGCGATAAAATTAGATCACAAACGAAGCCTTTTTTATATCTATTTCAATTGGTTGGCGCTAAAGATCCTGTACATGATCCAGGGATAACCGGGCAAACAGACGCATGGAGGCGATTTCGTACAGAGCATCTTCCATCGCGCCATCGCTCAGGTTGTACCAATGCTGCATGCAGTGAATGCGCAGCATGGTTTCCAGCGGATAGGGCCGACGACCATTACCGGCTTTGGGATAAAACGGCTCGATGACGGTGGTCATATCCTGCCATGGCAGGATATGCTCCATGCGGGAGAGGAAAATCTCTTTTCGGGTCTGACGGCGCTTACTGCTGAATTCACTGTCGGCGAAGGTAAGTTGATGACTCATGATGAACCCTGCTCCATGGCTCCAGATGACAAACATGATCTCATATCAGGAACTTGTTCGCACCTTCCCTTTGAGTTTCCAACTTCAATGTCACGGTTTCCAACTTAAATGGCCGTGATCAACAACGCAGTCAATTGCCACAACCTATGTGGTTGACATTTAATTAATTTCCTATATAAAAGTACGGTAAGTCTCATAGCAATTACCTGAGACAATTATGTAGCTTTTATTTCGGTAAAAAATGCGTAAGCTATTGAAATTGAAGGTTATATTTGTGCTGTGATGTACGAGAATGAGGGTTCGAATCCCTCCCTCACCGCCAAATAAAACAAAAGGCCCCGTCGAAAGACGGGGCCTTTTGTTTTATCCGACGACGGGCGGCTCGGTTCGGGCCCAGGTTCGAGAGGCGGGCAGGATAGCCCGCATGGATGACCAGAGGCCGCCCGCAGGGCGAGCGCCAGGGATAGCGCGAGTCGCTCCTGACCCATCCTCAGATGTCAGAACCGGCCAGATGGTCGGTTTTTTGCTTTGGGGAAGCATTTTCCGCTCATGTGGAAGAGGAAGGGGGGGCGCCCTCGTCGGGTTCAAGCAGAGCAGTTTGCCGGGATGAACGGCTGCAGGCCGTCCCGAAGGGGTGAGCCACGCAGCGGTGAATCATCCCGCCCATGGCGTTGTTTCCCAAATAAGCCAGCAAGCCATGATTTCCCCAGCTCTGGGTGACCGCTACACTCGAGGCTTTCTGACAGGTAGGCCCAGGGTATTCAGTTTGTTTATGGCACTGACATACGCCATGACTTCTCCCACCTGGCCATTGTAGTTACGCAGACTGATTTTCCCCGTCAGCAACTGCTTGAACCGATAGATCGCCGTCTCTGCCAGTGAGCGACGGTGATACCCCGATATCTTCTTCCAGTGCGCCAGCCCTTCCTTGCGTATCACCAGCACAGCGTCATTTCTTGGATGTCCTTTTTTCCATAACCTCGCGCTCTTGCGAGGTGGGATACAAGCTGTCGCCCCTTTGCGCGAGATAAGCTGATGGCTGGCTTTGCTGTCATAGGCGCCATCTGCATAAACTCGTCCCAGCTTGCGCCGCAGTGGATTGAGCAAGGTCGGCAACACCTCGGCATCATGGACATTTTCCAATGACACCTCCGCCGCCACGATATCGTGGGTTACCGAGTCTACCGCCAGGTGCAACTTACGCCAGACTCGCCGCTTCTCAGCGCCGTGTTTTCTGACTTTCCACTCGCCTTCACCAAACACCTTCAGCCCGGTTGAGTCGATAACCAAGTCGGTAATGCATCCCTTTGGGGGCTGTCGATAGGCCACTGTCACCGTGCGTGCTCGCTTGCTGACACATAGATGGTCGCCCCGGTTTGCCAAGCCCTCAATCAATGAAAGTGAGTCAGGTTGAGATTGCAGCCATAGATCCGGATTTCACCGAGGCAACAGCCTCTATCCCTGATGGAATTCGCTGACTGGCTCCTCTATCAGCTAAACGCACTTATTAGTGCCCTGTGTCTGTCGGGTTTTGCCAGTCACGGTCTGACCTGCCTCGCCATCACGTCATGATCGCCCGTGCAATCGGTGGTACTTTCTAACGCTGGTTGTTAACTCGATACTTTGTCACGCTTGCTATGAAACACCGTTCCTGTGCTAGCTATTGCGCTCAGGCCGCTACTGCGTGATCAGCATCGTACTCGCGCTCATGGGCAAGTAATGCCCAGATGATGCGTGCATTCTTGTTGGCCAGTGCCACTACCGTTACATTATGGTTACGTCGCTCCATGACCCCCGAAAGCCAGCTTCCTGCGTACTCTGTCTTACGCTCAGCGACCCGGAGCACGGAGCGGGCCCCGTGGATCAGCAGTGTGCGTAGATAGATGTCACCGCGTTTGCTTATCCCCAACAGGGTCTGCTTGCCGCCGCTGGAATGTTGCTTGGGTACCAAGCCCAGCCAGGCTGCTAGCTGGCGGCCATTTTCGAACTGCTTTGCATCGCCGATAGACGCTACCAGTGCACTGGCCGTGAGAGGACCAATACCCGGCATCTTAGCCAGCTTCTGGCTTGCCGAGTTTTTTTTGTGCCAACACCAGATCTGCTCTTCCAGTTCATTCACCTGCTTGGCGAGCTCTTTGAGGTGCTCCCCTAAACGCTCAATTAATTGACGAAACGTTCCGGGTAGGTTGTTCTCTGCATCCTCCAGGAGCTTGGGCAATCGTAGGCTAATGTGTGCAATACCTTTAGGGACAATGATGCCATGTTCAGCCAGCAGGCCCCTGATTTGATTAGCTTGTGCCGTTCTGGCTTTGACGAACCCTTGCCTTGCGCGATGTAGCGCCAACACGGCTAACTGCTCGCCATTTTTTATTGGCACAAACCGCATATTGGGTCGGGTGACGGCTTCGCAGATAGCTTCTGCATCCGCAGCATCGTTCTTGTTGGTCTTCACATAGGGCTTAACGAACTGCGGCGCCATCAGTTTGACGGTATGCCCCATTCCTTGCAGTTTATTGGCCCAGTAATGGGCACTGCCGCATGCCTCCATGCCGATCAGGCTAGGAGGAAGATTGGTAAAGAATGAGAGCATCTGATCCCGCTTCAACTGTCGCTTGAGGACCGTCTTGCCATGTTGATCAACGCCATGTAATTGGAAGAGATGTTTTGCCAGATCAATGCCGATAGTCGTAGCCTTCATGGTGGTCGCCTCTCTCATCAGTGGGAACTTACATTCGCCACTTTGGCACTCAGATGCCGTTTTGGGGAGGGGCGACCATCCCATTAG
>NZ_JBFOCK010000086.1:0-4455 GCF_040907765.1 Aeromonas sp. s9 | reverse complement strand
TAAATAGCTGTTCCGAATAGTAGATCACCGGAGGAAGGGAACTCAGTCCAGTTTGTGCGATCTGATTAGTCGCTAAACAAAACAAGCCACACCCAAAGGACTGAGTTGATGCCTATCCTACCACCTCTGCCACGACCACAACGGCGCCGCATTCACAAAATCATCCATGCCACCCGTGATAAAGGACATGCTCGTCGCTTGATGGCCATCTTGCTGTTACATGAAGGACGCACGATCACCGATGTTCATCACCTTACCGGCGCTGCGCGCTCGACCATCGGTCGTTGGCTTCGGTGGTATCGAGATGAAGGCATAGATGCGCTAGAAGCCTTACCGGCTGGCCGTGCCCCAGTCTTACCTATCGCCAAGATTGTCACCCTACTGGTGCTGCTCATGCAGTTTTCTCCGCAAGATTTTGGTTATCAGCGCAGCCGTTGGTGTACTGAACTATTGGCTATAAAAATCAATCGGTTAACAGGGCTCAATGTGGCAGCCTCCACGCTCCGCCGATGGTTACCTCGTATGGGCATTGTCTGGCGCAGGCCCGTGCCGACCTTGCGGATAAAAGACCCAGCCTATCAGGAAAAAATGGCGAATATCGACGCCGCGCTGGCCCGCTGTGATGCCGATAATCCGGTGTTTTATGAGGATGAAGTCGATATAGACCTCAATCCCAAATTAGGAGCCGACTGGATGTTCAGAGCGCAGCAAAAGCGGGTTGTCACACCGGGGCAGAATGCCAAGCATTATCTGGCAGGCGTTCTCCACGCAGGCAACGGAAGGGTACTTTACGTCAGCGGGATCAAGAAAAACTCATCGCTGTTTATTGCCATGCTGGAAAAGCTGCGCCACCACTACCGACGAGCCAAAACCATCACGTTGATCCTCGATAACTACATCATTCACAAAAGCAAACAGACCGAGCGATGGTTGAAGAAGAATCCCAAGTTCTGCCTGGTGTTCCAGCCAGTTTACAGCCCTTGGGTTAATCACATAGAACGGCTATGGCACAAGTTACATGAAACCATCACGCGCAATCATCAATGCAGAGGGATGGCAAACCTGCTGGCCCGAGTGAAACACTTCATGGATACCGTGTCTCCTTTCCCGGGGAATGGCTATGGCACAGCGAAGGTGTAGCACTATTGGGATCAGTTATTTAAAAGGCCAGCGCTCGTATTGTATATGGATTTTGAGGTCAATGACAGATTGTTTTGGCAGCGGTACTACACCATGTCGGAACAGACCAACTTGGGAGATGCAAAAAACATTAAAACATTCTTGCGGTGCGGCGATTATAAATCGACTGATGTATTAGATCCTATGGCATCACAGGCAATAATAGATATTGTCAACGACATTCAACCGGATTTGATCATCTGGGATGTCCTCGCTCGGATGCATAATGCAGAGGAAAACAACAATGGCGAAATGGGTCAGGTGATGCGAGCCATTCGAAAAATCAGCGGCTCAGCTGCACACATCATCGTTCATCACGCCAGAAAGGCTTCGCCTAATGCAGGTGGGGTTAACGCTGGCGTAATGAGCATGCGGGGAGCTTCTTCGATTCATGGTGAGGCCGATGGTGTCATCTCACTGGGGACGCGAGAGGGTCAGGGCGCTCGCTACAACCTGACGTTCAGTGCGAGGGCGGTTGAAACACCTGACGAAATACTCCTTAATCGTATTGGGCTGACATTAGTCAGTGCCATCGGGGAGGAGCGCGACAGGCTGATGGATGGGCTGCTGGAGGCACTGGAAGGCCAGGAGGCGATTTCTGCCACCACATTGACCGAGAGGTTTTGCCAGTATTTCTCTGTAAAAGAACGGCAGGCAAAAAATTACATAAAAAATGTATCGATAATGGTTGGGTGACAAGGGTGGCGACATCTGAACGGACTGAATATGTATTAACAGATGGCATTGCTATCAAACATTTAGCAGATTCATCCACATCCGCCAATTAATTGGATGCAATGGTGCAATGAACTACATATATATAAGTATTGCATGTGATATATTGCACCCCCTTAACAATCCCCCGGCTCGATGAGGATAAATCTACTCTTATCCTCATCGGTTGACATCTCGAAAATAAGTAGGTATGAAAGCATCAAGTATTAATTTTAAAAAAATCTAACCCCCCCGTTTGTTTTCAAATAAAAAAGGAATTTTTTCATGAAAACAAAAAAACGGTTTTATTATTTTACTGGCTGGGATTGAACTTCACGCTGCCTCTTTTTCAGTGCACTCTCCTCCTTATCGCCATTTCTAAAAATGCGTCTCATCGGAAGCCGTCTTTACTTTCATAAATTCCACATAGAACTGCGTTCTATGTGAATATATGATCCAGAGTTTAGCAATGCAGGCCGGTCAATAAGAACTCATCTCAGTGTATTAACGGTCAACTCTGAGCTCGTTAGGAGAGACCCGTCGGCCAAGTGGTACGGGTGCATTCAAGATACGAGAAAATTGTACTTATAAGCACCCCAGTTTTTCGGGGGGGGGGATTGCCGGTCAATAATTGTGCAAAAAACACCCAAAATGAGCAAAAAAAAACCAAGAGCAAAATTTGTACAATTATTTTTTCAATAAATAATTCCTTTAAAATCAATGGCATGATCCAGTTTTCTGGCTTGGCAGATCGCGATCTCTCGGTTTACCGTGGTGACATTCTTAGAAAACCAATGGCGACTCATGATGGATCAACTATGCGATAGGATTTTGAAATGGCGGGAGAAATTTAAAAATTTCAATATCTCTATTTATACTAATTTTTCGTGGGGCTGGTGATCGGGTTCTGCTCCCGAGTATTCAAATAGGATGATTGTTATATCATCACAACAGCAACCGTTTGCCAATTTCCCCCACTGGACTAATCATGATAATTTTAACTAAAAAGCCTTTCATCGGCCCATTCATCTACCACCTAAACGGCTATATCACCGAGCCCGGATGTGAACTCCCATTTATCGATGAAAGATCCTATAACCAACCCATTTTGCTGGCTAAACATTTCAACCAACTGCGACGTGACAGCGTCAAAGCTGGTTTTAATGCTGGCAGTGGCAGCGCCGACGTTGGACACTGCCTGATCACCCAATTTATCTTACTGGGTCATCCCGATCTGCCGCATCTCGAGTTTATCCCACAGCCACCCCGGGAGCAGTGCTATACGCAACCAGAGGATGGGCATAGATGCCAGAGGCGACTAAGGGCTCGAACATACACCTATCAGGTCAGCGGCTATATCATCGACTCTAGCTATCCACAGCCATTCACTGAGCTGGTTCGATTGGATACCCCCCTGTTATCGGGCAAAAATTTTTTCCAGATGACCCAGCATCTGCGTAACCACCTGCTGGGTGCAATCCCAAGCCATCCTCATATGAACCCCAGCCTGTTAGTGACCGAGTTCAATTTGCTCCACGATCCGGTTTACGACCTCAGCGATGCGTTTCACTCCACTGTCGCACGGTGTTCGGATGGAATGCTGCGGGATAACGGGATTTGTGTCGCGAGCAGTTAGTCTAGGCTGTGTTCTTAAAGTGATGAAGATATAATCTCACATCTTCTCAACAGCTTAAGATCCATTCCGTGTCCCGCCGTTATCAGCTGACTGATGCACAATGGGGGCTTATCGAGCCCCAGTTTCCTTCTCGAAGCCTGATCGGGCGCCCTACCCGTGAACCGCGCCAAGTGCTCGATGGCATTCTCTGGATACTCCACACCGGAGCTCCTTGGCGAGACCTTCCAGAACGTTTCGGACCATGGAATTCGGTCTACAACACCTTCCGGCGTTGGCAGGATGCAGGCCGGATTGATGCCATTCTGGAAGCGCTGCAACTCAAGCTCAATGAAAAAGGGCTCATCGATTTCGACCTGTGGTGCCTGGACGGCTCCAATGTCAGAGCATCCAAAGATGCTGCCGGTGCACGTAAAAAAACACCTCAATGAATCAAGCCCTTGGCCGTTCGCGGGGAGGTTTCGGCAGCAAAATTCACTTGGTCACGGACGGTCATGGCTTACCACTGAGCTTCTGCCTGTCACCGGGGCAATCAGCAGAAATCAGCTATGCAACAAGCGCGTTGGCCATGGCGAGGATACCAACGTCATCAGGTCGCTACCGAACACGGCCAGCGCATCTTGCCGCAGACAAGGCCTATAGCAGCAAAGCCTTTCGAGCCGAGCTACGGCGGAGAAGGATAAAAGCGGTCATTCCGCAACGCAGCGACCAGCAACGGCGCCATAAGGGGCGTCCATTGGTACTGGACAAGGTGCATTACCGCAGGCGCAATGTCGTGGAGCGGTGCTTCGGTTGGTTGAAGAAGTTTCGCCGGTTTTCAACGAGATATGAAAAGCTAGCCAAGAGTTTTGCAGCCTTTATCAAACTGGCTTTCTGCCTTCGCTACTTGCGCGAGTTATGTGTGGACAGAAAACCAGCATTTTGAGAAC
>NZ_JBFOCK010000085.1:0-8033 GCF_040907765.1 Aeromonas sp. s9 | reverse complement strand
GGCGAAGGTAAGTTGATGACTCATGATGAACCCTGTTCCATGGCTCCAGATGACAAACATGATCTCATATCAGGGACTTGTTCGCACCTTCCTTAGTTTTGGCACATAGGATACTTATTCGCACCTTCCCTAAATCAAAAATTCCAGATGATAGGTTTATCTGCTGATTGGGTCTTTCAAACTTGGCTGATAAGTGGAACTAAAAATGATGGCATAGTTATTTTTGAAAACGAAGATAGCTCATGCTACGAAGTGATTGAGTTTCATTGCAAAGATGAAGAACGAACCGAAAAACTTTTATTTTCAGGAGGTTTTCATGAAATCGAAACCTATATTATTAACATGCTTAACACCCCACTTAAATAAAACCAGGTTAAATCATTACTATAAATTACATCGGTGATAGTTAGAATCATTCTTCTGCATCTAATTACCAACTTCTTTTCTGCTTGGCAGAGCATGGTGGTTCTGAACTATTTACTTCTTACAGGTAGAGCTGACTTTCCGTACCTGATTGGCTTTTTTCGAAGATGGTGGGTACACGTTCACAGCAAATGGCGACTGTGAGGGGCTTGCAGAAGGGGGGTAAAAATAGCTAAAAAACTCAGATTCATGTTTGCCGCCTCCTGTGAGATGAAGTGAATTGTTATCGAACTGAGTATTAGGACACGATTACATGGGTAAAATCATGGACTTTCACAACTAGATCATAACGGTGTGATCTGCATCACCATTTACAATACAAAAATTAAGTGCGGAATGACGGATGAAAAAGAAGCTGACCCAGCAGCCAACCGCCCGTGGGATTTTTCTGCGCTTTGGCGGCATCCATGAATATCGACTGGTAGAAGCCACACCCCAGATAACGGAGCTAACCGTGGAGCAGCAGGTCAACCTGGAAGTATTGGGTGAGCGCTATCAGAAAATTTATTCCTAAATCAGGTGCGGAATGTCGGCAACATGAGTTTGACCGTCTGCGCTAGTAAAAAGGACAAACTCTCCTTATGGAGCTTGAGGTATATGTTCTGTCATTCATTTCACCTTATGCATAATTGGTAGAACACGCTTATTCACACCATTGCCTCTTCATACACTTTTTCAACTTCAGCAAACTTAGTTACACTCTCTAGGCGAGTTAAAGTTGTGAGTTTCATCGAGTTTTTCATTGGGCGATGTGGCACGTTGGTCACCGGAGTTTGCAGCGAAAGTGGCTTGCCTAGCTCAAATAAATAATACAAATCAGCAGAGCCTGATTTCTTACCTGCTTGATCTTCGGTAATGGTGTAGCGTGGTAATAGGGTTATGCGTTTAACCGGCCAAAGTTTGTCAATTTGCTTGGTCGAACTATGGGTGTCTGAGGTAGACGCCAACGCTAAATAGCGAATTTCCTCTGCAATATGCTGCTTAAATTTCTGCAAAAACATGCTTTGCGGCAAGTGATACCACTGTGCCGTACCTTGCTCAAATTTTTCGAAGTAGCCATTATCACGGCCACGTTGTCCACCCAATGCCACTGTCAAAGTCAAATCGGAGTACAGCAGTTGGCGCATGCCGTAATACGGTATGCGTGCAGCTTCTTGTACGTAGAGCCTTTCTGCCATGCCGATCACTGGATACATAGCCTCATTGCCTTGCCCTGCTTGTGTATTCGGCGCTGTGCCAATTTGGGCTTGCAAGAACTCAAGCAACCACTGGTGACCGGTATAACTGCTCTCCGTCTGACGAGGACCAGTTTGACTGGGCTCATTTTGTCTAGGTAATAATGCAAATGCGCCAATACCGACTTCTTCTATCGCGGCTGCGTAGGGGTTTTGTTTTGTGGCTTGATCAAAAAAGCCAGGGTATAAAGCAAACGCTCCAAAAACTGGGCGGCTTTTCTTGGCAGGTTGACCTGCGATTGAACCAAATGGAGACTCAAACAAGCGCGGCTCTGATAAACGAATGAGTGCATCACGATAACGGTGCATTTGGTTAATGGCATCGTCTGGTACGTAATCGGTAGTTTCAATATCTTCATTACTGTCATCCAAACGGCTTTTATCGGTTTTAATACGGTATTTGGCATCAAACAGCCAAATAAACTGTTTCTCTTCAGAGGTACCTAAGTTTGCGTTTGTAGGCAGCGTCACTTCCAACACAATATCCGGCTCTTGATTCACCAAGTACGAGCGGATCGATTTTCCTTGTTTGGTAAACTTAGGCTCGTGTGCCAGCCTAGCCGTCACACCATCTGAGCGTTTAAAGCGAAAGGCACCGGCAAAGCCATCTTTTAGTTGGTACTCAAAAAAGTCATTTTGAGCGAGCTTCGTTGCACTATTTTCCACCAATTCAAAGCCAAGATCATGCTCTAAAATCTGTTTCAGACATAGAAAGCACCACACCTCATAAATCTCAGCCACCGACTTCATCGAAATGCTCGAGTGATTGCCAAACACATCTAAATAAAATTTCAGATCCTGCCAAACACGATACACCGCACTATAACCTGTTCTTTGCTGTAGTACTAACGACTCACAGCTTAACCCTGTGTATGCGCCAACCTCTTTTAAAAAACTTTGGCCTAACACTTTTTGCAGCGGTTGTTGCCAACTATGTAGTTCATTTAAAAATGAATCAGATAACCGTTGACGTTCTGGCACGCGGTTACTTTGCCTGAGCTTTTGTTCAAATTCCGCTAATTGTCGCTTGCTTTTAGTCACCGCCATTTTTATAAAGCGGTTTTCAGGGGTATCGACGCCCAGTTTATTTTTTTCGACCGCATAGCGTTTATCGTACTTGCAATTAGCAAAGTCTTGCTTTAATTGCTCGGCTAACTTATGTGGCAAGCGGCCTTTTAATTTGACGGCTTTAATATTAGCCACTGTAGGTTGTAAACGGCTATGAGGTGCGGCACAAATCACTTTTAAGCCTTGCTCAAAACGCGCCCTTAACGCTGCAAAATTAGCCAACCACATCAGTGGAAAATGCCTACGTTGCTGGCTATTCGCTGCATCTTGTTCAGTTTTTTCTACTAAACTAAAGCGCCAAAGGGGGTAAACCTTGTCTATGGCTTGGTACATGGCTGGCATGTCTTGGTGCAGAGCCATTTTGGTTGGCAGTACTTCAAACGCAATATGCTGAGTCTGTATTTTACCATTAAGTTCAAACGTGAGTGGCAAACGTAACCACCCCACATCATTGCCGGTATTGATGGTACCAGTTAAACGTGCAGGCACTACGCCCCTTGCTGTTTTTACTTCGGGGGCAAAACGAAATGCCTCATTCACACTTTGGCTGTGATGGGTTAAGCGCGCATTAGACACTTCACTAAAAAAGACCCACTCAAACTGGTACTGGGTATTCTCAAAAAACAAGGGAGAGTTTAATGTCAGCTCAGCGTGTTTCGCTAAGCCATTTGCAACAAGGCCACTTTCATCTAACCCACTTTTTACTAAGCCATCTGCAACTACCCCTTGCGGCTCAATGGCATTGCTAAGTTCAGCCGCAGGAGCAAAGCACATTTCGTAGCTAGGTTGTGCATGATTAGCGCTCGCCCTGTGTGCCACTGTATTCTGGTACACGCTCAACCGCTGGCTAATATCATTAGCCCAGACCGAAAACTCAAAGTCGGGGGTTTGTAATCGTATTAACTCTGGCATTCCCTACCACTCCTTACGCCATCGCAGTGCTGGTTAAGCTTAAATGTTGCATTCATTGCAGAAAGCATCAAACAACACCAACCCCTTAAGGCCAGAAACTGGTGAAAGTGGCACTGGCTAATCGCTCGCTCATCCACTTCAACTTAGCTTTCGAACGGCAAGGGATGCGTAGCACTTTTTGCTCATCTGTTACATCGCCCTCTATCGCTCTTTCACGATATAAGTCAGGGCGCTGATCTTCTTCTTCCGTTGCAGACGCTAACCAAATTGGGGCTAACTGGTCTGCCAGCACAGTATTCAGCTCTGCCAACAAAGCCTTACCATCTGATGTGGTGAGTTTGTCGGTATCGCCCTCGATCCGCGGCAATACCTTACTCATCATAAAATCGTCCCACACGGCTTTTAGGGTCAAGTCATCTTGTGGTTGGCTACTGGCTACTGCAAGCAGTAACTCATTGAGCGCACGAAACGCCAATTCAAACGGTGTGTTTTTTAGCACTGCATTTACTTGATTTAAAAAGCTAACCGTTGCATCACCAGCATTTATTTTTTCACCACCTTTAGCTTCTATCTCAAAGTCGACATCCGCCTTGCTGGCGTTTGACCAAATCGGATAGCTAAGGCGCTTGTTACAACTGGCTGGGGTGAAAAAGTCGTTATAGTCGTTCGGGAAAAACTCGCCAAAATCAAAGCTTAGTGCACGATCTATCACCTTACGCGAAAAGCCATGAGTGGTTTCATCCATATTCACAGTGCCCGCGACCAGTAAGTTAAACGGAATGCCTAAACCATATTGGCAAATATTATCCCACAGCTCATCGTATTGAGCACCATCAAAGCCTAGCGCTTCGCGTAGCTTTCCTTTATCTGCGACTTCTTTAATAGTTGTTGATTTTAATAGCGCATCACTACTGTAGGTAAAGCTATCACCTGTCCAACACCACTCGCGGGTTTCCAGTACCGATAAGTAATCGGAAAAATACTGCTCAACAGGGGCAAGGTTCATTTCATCCAAGCACAACCAGTAAGGCAATATCTGCGCAAGCGCATCACGTTCGCCTGCTACGACTAATCGCTCGCCTTGGTCTTCGCTATCTTGAACTTCAACGGTTAATTTACTATCAGCAATGGCACGCCAGGCTTTGGCGATAAACTGCAATACATCGGTAGTGATGTATTCTGCTTTTCCGTCTTTTGCGAGGCGAGAAATATAACCAAGCAAATCACTCGGCTCATGCCAGTCGGGGCGCACCGAGGTTAAGCAATAAGTTTCAGCAAACTGGCCAGAAGTTTTTGCTTGTTCACGCACAAAATGGGTTTTACCTGTACCAGAGATACCTGCTAGAAGGATGAATGGTTTAGGTAAAACCGTTTTAACTAAGCTAAAAGGCTGACCAGATTTATTTTTCACATACAACTTTATTGATATAGGTTTCTGACTAGGCTTAACGATGAGGGCTGTTACACCGTATGAGCTTAAAATATCTACGACAGCCCCAAGCTCATCTTGCTGCTTCTCTACACCACCACAAGTCAAAAAAGCAAATCTAGTTTTTCCACTACATCTTTTACCGAATCGCTTTAAAACCGTTTGCCATTCGTTAATACTTGAGCTAGTGCACTCAAACTCCTCATCTAAATATGAAATTTTAAAAATACCATTCTCAAGATCTTTTTTTGCACCTAAAACAGAAATATCATCCAGCTCAACAAATACACTAAGTACATCATCTTCTGATATATATCTCTGTTTCTTGCTATAATTATTTAAAACGGTATCCTTAATGTAATTTCGAGAGAGCCTATCGCCAGCAATTTTTATTAACTGAGGATCATTTTCCAATTCATCTTGGAACTTACCAGACCTAGCTGAATCAAGCCCCATATAACCAACTTCATCGGCTTTTGAGAAAATATAAGCAAAAACCTCATCCCTGTTTTCTTTCATGTATTAATCAATCCTGTTTTAATAAAAACTCTCTGATTGATGTTGCCACCTCATATGACAACATAGGTGGTACTGCATTACCTATTTGCATAACATTTGATGTAGCAGAATGAGGGAAAACAAAAGAGTCGGGGAACGTCTGTAGACGAGCACACTCCCTGATTGTTAGCCTTCTATCTAATTCATAATGAAATTGGACTCGAGACTTAGCGTTTGCCCTGATTGTGTAAGAGGGTTCGTCTGCTTTGCAGTGCTCATCACCTTGGCCATTCCCTTTCTTGGCTTTTGATGCCTTGAAATACTGGCTTTGGTTTGGAATAGTCTCATCAATAACTTTTTCCAAATCTTCGATTGCCCATTTAGTTCCGCGATGCATACCAACAAATTTTGGTTCTGGCTTTATAGGTTCACCTTCAAGATCATTTCTGGTACAAACAAAAAACAGCCTTCTCCGACTTTGTGGCACACCATAATCTGGAGCAAAAAGATCCCACACTTGGACTTTATAACCTTGCTCGCTAAAATCATTAACTATAGTATCTAGCACAGCACCATTTTGCATTCGCGCTAAATTAGGAACATTTTCAGCGCATACAATTTTAGGTTTGTGATGTTGCATATATCTAACTAGAACTTTGTATAGTTGACCTCTGTCAGAGCTAAGACCTCTTTTAGGACCACAAGAACTAAAATCTTGGCATGGAAAGCCACCAATTAACACATCAGCACTTGGAAAGTCATTAACAAGATCTTCAGATAACTCAACTTGGCTAATAGGTATATTTAAGTTTTTCTTTATTGTTTCTACACACTTCTCATCTTTCTCATAAGCAGCCAGAGTTGTGAATGGTTGACTTTCAAAGTATTGACTTTTGTATTTAAAGCCACCTTCAAATCCCATATCCAGCCCACCAACACCTGTAAACATTGAGACCAAAGAAAATTTATTTTCTAACAATTTTTTTCCATCATTCAAACTCAAACCACATAGTATATTGAAATTACTATACTTAACCTTCGGCCTAATACTTTTCCCAAAGCTCTCAATATTAATAAGACCATGTCTCTCTAACGTTTTAATAGTTCGAGAAAGATTACTTACAGCTCGCCCAGTTAATTCAGATAATTCTGTAATATTTTCAGGTTTTTTTTCTGCGATAGTCTTTAACAAATGCTGATTTTCTTCGGATAGAACCGATGCAATTGATTTAAGGGAGTCAAACCAAACATCTACTTGGTTTGTGGAACTTGGAGTTTGACCTTTAATACCAATAATACAGCTAGTCACGCCTATACCTACCTCTGACACAAGACACCCTTAATACTAGATAAATAAACAAACCATATGTTATCAGCTAATGATAAGACGTCAACTGTAATTCAGGTGCTAATCATCCAAGATACTGCCTTTAACACAGTACATACGTGGACGGGTGTTATCGGGCCGGCTGGCGTCCGGCTGGTCTGTCCTAGCGATGATACCCGGTTGCTGTTGCAGCAAGTGAACGTGCTGCTAGGCTGTGTTCTCAAAATGCTGGTTTTCTGTCCACACATAACTCGCGCAAGTAGCGAAGGCAGAAAGCCAGTTTGATAAAGGCTGCAAAACTCTTGGCTAGCTTTTCATATCTCGTTGAAAACCGGCGAAACTTCTTCAACCAACCGAAGCACCGCTCCACGACATTGCGCCTGCGGTAATGCACCTTGTCCAGTACCAATGGACGCCCCTTATGGCGCCGTTGCTGGTCGCTGCGTTGCGGAATGACCGCTTTTATCCTTCTCCGCCGTAGCTCGGCTCGAAAGGCTTTGCTGCTATAGGCCTTGTCTGCGGCAAGATGCGCTGGCCGTGTTCGGTAGCGACCTGATGACGTTGGTATCCTCGCCATGGCCAACGCGCTTGTTGCATAGCTGATTTCTGCTGATTGCCCCGGTGACAGGCAGAAGCTCAGTGGTAAGCCATGACCGTCCGTGACCAAGTGAATTTTGCTGCCGAAACCTCCCCGCGAACGGCCAAGGGCTTGATTCATTGAGGTGTTTTTTTACGTGCACCGGCAGCATCTTTGGATGCTCTGACATTGGAGCCGTCCAGGCACCACAGGTCGAAATCGATGAGCCCTTTTTCATTGAGCTTGAGTTGCAGCGCTTCCAGAATGGCATCAATCCGGCCTGCATCCTGCCAACGCCGGAAGGTGTTGTAGACCGAATTCCATGGTCCGAAACGTTCTGGAAGGTCTCGCCAAGGAGCTCCGGTGTGGAGTATCCAGAGAATGCCATCGAGCACTTGGCGCGGTTCACGGGTAGGGCGCCCGATCAGGCTTCGAGAAGGAAACTGGGGCTCGATAAGCCCCCATTGTGCATCAGTCAGCTGATAACGGCGGGACACGGAATGGATCTTAAGCTGTTGAGAAGATGTGAGATTATATCTTCATCACTTTAAGAACACAGCCTAG
>NZ_JBFOCK010000084.1:0-17288 GCF_040907765.1 Aeromonas sp. s9 | reverse complement strand
GCGCTAAGGTGGGGGAGGATGTCAAGAATTGGGCATTCGAATAATAACCATACGGCCTTGCGGTTGTCTAAAGGCACCTAACATCAGATAATACGGCCGCCTTCACACCGGAAAACCCATCGTCAATGACTGAGTACCTGCTTTTACTGGTCGGCACCGTGCTGATCAACAACTTCGTGCTGGTGAAGTTCCTCGGCCTTTGCCCCTTCATGGGTGTCTCCGGCAAGCTGGAAACCGCCATCGGCATGGGTCTGGCCACCACCTTCGTCATGACGCTGGCCAGCGCCTGCTCCTATCTGATGGAGCACTATATCCTGATCCCGCTGGAGATCGCCTACCTGCGCACCCTGGGCTTCATTCTGGTGATCGCCGTGGTGGTCCAGTTCACCGAGATGGTGATCCGCAAGAGCAGCCCGACCCTCTATCGCCTGCTCGGCATCTTCCTGCCGCTCATCACCACCAACTGTGCCGTGCTCGGCGTGGCGCTGCTCAGCATCAACGAGCGCCACAACTTCATCCAGAGCATCATCTACGGCTTCGGGGCCGCCGTCGGCTTCTCTCTGGTGCTGATCCTGTTTGCCGCCATGCGTGAGCGGCTGGTGGCCGCCGACGTGCCGGCACCGTTTCGTGGCGTCTCCATCGCCATGGTCACCGCTGGCCTGATGTCGCTGGCCTTCATGGGTTTTACCGGCCTCATCAAGATATAACGCTATGATTCACATACTCTTTGCCATTCTGGTGCTGGCCCTGCTTGCCCTGGCCTTCGGCATCATTCTCGGCTTTGCCGCCGTCAAGTTTCATGTGCAGGCCGATCCCATCGTCGATCAGCTCGATGCCCTGTTGCCCCAGACCCAGTGCGGCCAGTGCGGTTACCCGGGCTGCAAACCCTACGCCGACGCCCTGGCCAATGGCGACAAGATCAACAAGTGCGTGCCCGGTGGCGACGCCACCATGCGCAAGATTGCCGACCTGATGGGGGTCGAGCCCCAGTCTCTGGACGGCGGTGAAGACGCGGCAATCCCCGTCAAGAAGGTGGCCTTCATTCACGAAGACATGTGTATCGGTTGCACCAAGTGCATCCAGGCCTGTCCGGTCGACGCCATCCTGGGTGCCACCAAGGCGATGCACACCGTCATCGCCGCCGAGTGCACTGGGTGCGACCTCTGCGTCGACCCCTGCCCGACCGACTGTATCGAAATGATCCCGGTGCCGACCACGGTCGACAACTGGAAATGGGATCTGGCCAAGGTCGCCATTCCGGTCAAGATAGTGGAATAAACAGCGGAGTAACCATGCAGCATCTGCTCGAACGCATCAAAGCCGGCACTCTGTGGGATTTTCACGGCGGCATCCATCCCCCCGAGAACAAGCACCAGTCCAGCCTGACCCCCGTCGTTGACGCGGGCCTTCCCCCACAGCTCATCATTCCGGTGCGCCAGCACGCGGGTCCGGCCGGCGAACTGCTGGTGCGGGTGGGGGACAAGGTCAAGAAGGGGCAACCCCTCACCCGTTTTGACAAGGGACGCATCGTGCCGGTGCACGCTTCCACCTCGGGCACCATCACCGCCATCGAGCAGCACACGGTGGCGCACCCCTCCGGTCTTGACGATCTCTGCATCCTCCTCACCCCGGACGGAGACGATGCCTGGGGCGAGCGCACACCCCAGCCTGACTACTGGAACCTGGAGCGGGGGGCGTTGCTCGAGCGCATCCAGCAGGCCGGCATCGCCGGGCTCGGCGGCGCCGTCTTCCCGACCCACAGCAAGCTCGACGGCCGTGGCCAGCTCACCGAAATTCTCATCATCAACGGGCTGGAGTGCGAACCCTACATCACCACAGATGACCGTCTGATGCAGGAATACGCCGACGAGATCATAGACGGCATCCGGGTACTCAAGCACCTGCTCAAGCCCAAGCTCACCCTGATCGGGGTGGAAGACAACAAACCGGCGGCCATCGAGGCCCTGACCCGCCATGCCAGCGACGCCGACGTGCTGGTCAAGTCGGTACCGACCAAGTACCCCTCCGGCGGCGCCAAACAGACCATAGAGCTGCTCACCGGACGCCAGGTGCCCAAAGGAGGCCGGGCGGTCGACATGGGCATCATGGTGCTCAACGTCGCCACCGTCTTTGCCATCAAGCGCGCCATCATCGATGGGGAGCCGCTCATCGAGCGCATCGTCACCCTCACCGGCGACGCCTTCAAGAAACCCGGCAATGCCTGGGTGCGTCTGGGCACGCCGGTACGCTGGCTGCTCCAGCGTTTCGAGCTGCAACCGGAGGCGGATCAGCGGGTCATCATGGGGGGCCCCATGATGGGCTTCACCCTGCCCCACGCCATGGTCCCCGTGGTCAAGGCCACCAACTGCCTGCTCTCCCCCACCCGCGCCGAGCTGCCGCCCCCCGGCCCGGAACAGGCCTGCATCCGTTGCAGTGCCTGCGCCGATGCCTGCCCCGCCACCCTGCTGCCCCAGGAGCTTTACTGGTACAGCCGGGTCAAGGAGTACGACAAGGCCGAGAAGCTCAACCTCTTTGACTGTATCGAGTGCGGCGCCTGTGCCTGGGTCTGCCCGAGCGAAATCCCCCTGGTGCAGTACTACAAGATCGCCAAGGATGACATCCGCGAGGCCCGTGCCGAGGCCGAGAAGGCCGAACGTGCCAAGCAGCGCTTCGAGGCCAAGCAGGCTCGCTTCGAGCGTGAGAAGGCGGCCCGCGAAGCCCGCCACGCCGAAGCCGCAGCCCAGCGTCGCCAGGCCATGACGACGGCCGGGGGCGAAGATCCGGTCGCCGCCGCCCTGGCCCGCATCAAGGCCAAACAGGAGACGACCCAGGTGGGCGTGAGCACACCCGCACCGGACAACGAGGCCATGATTGCCGCCCGTGAGGCGCGCAAGCAGGAGGCCATCGCCCGTCGTGCCGCCAAGGCGGTCAATGGCGAGGACAATGAGCTGGCTGACACCCCGGCACCTGGGGAGCAACATCCCAAGGCAGAGCTGGATCCCAAGAAAGCCGCCATCGCCGCAGCCCTGGCACGGGCCAAGGCCAAGAAGGCTGCTCAAGCGCAAGGTGACGGGCCGGTGGTCGCGGATAAGACATCCGTGAATACAACCGAACACGCCGTTGAGGCCTCGGCCGCCGTATCCGAACCCGCCGCAGAAGTGGACCCCAAGAAGGCGGCCATTGCCGCCGCCATCGCCCGGGCCAAGGCCAAGAAAGCCGCCCTGGCGCAAGGTGACGCACCGCTGGACGCGGATAAGACATCCGTGAACACAAGCGATAACGCCATTGAGGCCCCGGCTGCCGCATCCGAGCCCGCCGCCGAGGTGGACCCCAAGAAGGCGGCCATTGCCGCCGCCATCGCCCGGGCCAAGGCCAAGAAGGCTGCTCAGGCGCAAGGTGATGGGCCGGTGGTCGCGGGTGAGACATCCGTGAACACAACCGAACACGCCGTTGAGGCCCCGGCCGCCGCATCCGAGCCCGCCGCCGAGGTGGATCCCAAGAAGGCGGCCATTGCCGCCGCCATCGCCCGGGCCAAGGCCAAGAAAGCCGCCCAGGCGCAAGGTGACGGGCCTGTGGTCGCGGGTGAGACATCCGTGAACACAACCGATAACGCCGTTGAGGCCCCGGCCGCCGCATCCGAGCCCGCCGCCGAGGTGGACCCCAAGAAGGCGGCCATTGCCGCCGCCATCGCCCGGGCCAAGGCCAAGAAGGCCGCCCAGGCGCAAGGGGATGGGCCTGTGGTCGCGGGTGAGACATCCGTGAACACAACCGATAACGCCGTTGAGGCCCCGGCCGCCGCATCCGAGCCCGCTGCCGAAGTGGACCCCAAGAAGGCGGCCATCGCCGCCGCCATCGCCCGGGCCAAAGCCAAGAAGCTGGCGGCCGAGGCTGCCTCCTCCCCTTCGACCGACAAGAGCCACTGATCCATGTTCAATATCGCGAGTGCGCCCTTTGCCCACAACCGCAAACAGACCCAGACCCTGATGGTGCTGGTGATCCTGGCCTGCCTGCCCGGCTTCCTGGCGCAGACCTGGTTCTTCGGCTGGGGGACCCTGATCCAGATCCTGCTGGCGCTGGTCACGGCCCTGGGTTCGGAGGCCCTGGTCCTTCGCCTGCGCGGCCGCCCCGTCAAACCGGCCCTGCTGGATGGCAGCGCGGCGCTCACCGCCGTGCTCATCGGTCTCTCCCTGCCCCCCCTGCTGCCCTGGTGGATGCTGGTGCTGGGCACGGCGTTCGCCATCATCATCGCCAAGCATCTCTATGGCGGGCTCGGTCAGAACCTGTTCAATCCTGCCATGGTGGCCTATGTGCTGCTGCTGGTCTCCTTCCCGGTCCAGATGACCAGCTGGCTGCCCCCCTCCAGCATCGCCGCCTACGACATCGGCTTCGCCGATGCGGCCTCGGTGATCTTCACCGGCTTCAGCCTCGACGGCTACAGCATGCTGCAGCTCAAGCAGGGGGTGGATGGCCTGACCATGGCCACGCCGCTGGATACCTTAAAGACCGGACTGACCCAGGGACTGACCGCCACCGAAGTGATGACCCACAAGGTCTTCGAGGGCTGGGGTGGTATCGGCTGGAGCTGGGTCAACCTCGGCTACCTGCTGGGAGGCCTCTTCCTGCTCCAGCAGAAAGTGATCAACTGGCGCATTCCGACTGCCGTGCTGGGCGCATTGCTGCTCGCTGCCACCCTGGGCTATCTGGCCACCCCGGATGCCACCGCCACCCCCATGCTGCACCTGTTCAGCGGTGCCACCATGCTCGGGGCCTTCTTCATCGCCACCGATCCGGTGAGTGCCAGCACCACCGCAAAGGGGCGCCTCGTCTACGGTGTGCTCATCGGCGTGCTGGTCTATGTCATCCGCCGTTTTGGCGGCTATCCGGATGCCTTCGCCTTCGCCGTGTTGCTGGCCAACCTGTGCGTTCCCCTGATTGACAGTCTGACCCGCCCCAAGGTCTATGGAGCCCGTCGCAAATGAACCCACATCTGAATTGCCGCAGACGCGAGACAGGGAGCCTCCCATGTTGAAAAGCATGCGCAAGAATGGCCTGACCCTGGCCCTCTTTGCCCTCGGCTGCACCGCCATGGTGGTGCTGACCAACGAACTGACCCGGGATCGCATCGCCCACCAGCAAGAGCTGGAGAAGCTGCGCACCCTGCAGGCCCTGCTGCCCGAGGGGAGTTATGACAACGATCTGGTGGCCAGTTGCAAGCTGGTCAGCAGCCGGGAATACCTGGGCAGCGATGAGCCCATGCCCCTCTATACCGCCACCCTCAAGGGGGTGCATACCGGCTACGCGCTGGAAACCGTGGCCCCCGATGGTTACAGTGGAGCCATTCGCATGGTGGTCGGCACCGATGCCAAGGGGGCCGTCAGTGCGGTCAGGGTGCTGGCCCACAAGGAAACCCCGGGGCTTGGTGACAAGATAGAACTGAAGAAATCCAGCTGGATCGACAGCTTCACCGGCAAGTCCCTCACGGCCGACAACGACACCACCTGGGCGGTGAAGAAGGATGGCGGCGAATTCGACGCCTTCACCGGGGCAACCATCACCCCGCGGGCCGTGGTCAAGGCGGTGAAAAATTTGCTGAGGCTGCAACAGGAGCACCCCGAACTGCTGCACGATGCCCCCTCCTGCCATACCAACCCCTAACGCCGGAGCACACGCTATGGAACAAGTCGACGTGATTGACACGGCCAGCCAACCCGCCGGGGAAAGTGGCCGCCGCGAAGAGCTCAAGGAGCTGATGCTGCAGGGACTGTGGAAGAACAACCCCTCCCTGGTGCAGGTGCTGGGACTCTGCCCCACCCTGGCGGTCTCCTCCACCTTTACCAATGCGTTGGGGCTCGGCCTTGCCACCATGGTGGTACTGGTCTGCTCCAACCTCGCCGTCTCCCTAGTGCGCAACTGGGTGCCCAAGGATATCCGCATCCCGGTCTACGTGATGATTATCGCGGCCCTGGTGACCAGCGTGCAACTGTTGATGAACGCCTACACCTACGGCCTCTATCAAGCGCTCGGCATCTTCATCGCCCTCATCGTCACCAACTGCGTCATCATCGGCCGCGCCGAAGCCTATGCCTCCAAGAACCCGCCCCTGCTTGCCGCCCTCGACGGCTTCATGATGGGGCTGGGCTTTACCCTGGTGCTGCTGGTACTGGGGGGCCTTCGCGAGATCATCGGCATGGGCACCCTGTTTGACGGTGCCGAGCTGCTGCTGGGTGACTGGGCCAAGTCATTGCGCGTCGAGCTGTTCCACGCCGACGCCAGCCTGCTGCTGGCGATCCTGCCCCCCGGCGGCTTCATCGGCCTCGGTTTGATGATCGCCGGCAAAAACGCCATCAACGACTGGATGGGCCGCAAGCAGAGTGCCGAGAAGGCCCACTGCACCGTGCCGGCGGCGGGCGCCCGCACTACCCAGCTCTGAGACAAGAGAGAGCCATGAACAACCAGAAACGCAGGCTGATCCTGGAGCGGTTGCGCGATGACAACCCCCATCCCACCACAGAGCTCAACTTCACCACGCCCTTCGAGCTGCTCATCGCCGTGCTGCTTTCGGCCCAGGCCACCGACGTGAGCGTCAACAAGGCCACCGACAATCTCTATCCGGTGGCCAACACCCCCCAGGCCATGCTGGATCTGGGGGTGGATGGGGTCAAGGAGTACATCAAGACCATTGGCCTCTTCAACACCAAGGCCGAGAACGTCATCAAGACCTGCGCCATTCTGCTGGAGCGCCACGGCGGCGAGGTGCCGGAGAATCGCGAGGCCCTCGAGGCCCTGCCCGGCGTCGGCCGCAAGACGGCCAACGTGGTGCTCAACACCGCCTTCGGCTGGCCCACCATCGCCGTCGACACCCATATCTTCCGGGTCTCCAACCGCACCGGCTTTGCAGTGGGCAAGAACGTCGATCAGGTGGAGGAGAAGCTGCTCAAGGTGGTCCCCGCCGAGTTCAAGCTGGACGTGCATCACTGGCTCATCCTGCACGGGCGTTACACCTGTCTCGCCCGCAAGCCCCGCTGCGGCTCCTGCATCATCGAAGATTTGTGCGAATACAAAGAGAAGGTCTATCCCGAGAGTTGATCTGCAGGCCTCTGCGGATCCGGTCTCGGGCCATGGATTCAAGGCAGTACCAATCCACCAACCCGGAGAATTGAGCAATGAGAATTCTGCATACCATGTTGCGCGTCGGCGATCTGCAACGTTCCATCGACTTCTACACCCGAGTGCTGGGCATGACACTGCTGCGCAAGAGCGAAAACAGCGAATACAAGTACACCCTGGCCTTCGTCGGCTACGGCGACGAGAAGGATGAAGCCGTCATCGAGCTCACCTACAACTGGGGCGTGAGCGAATACGAGCTCGGTTCCGCCTATGGTCACATCGCCCTGGAAGCGGACGACATCTATGCCACCTGCGAGGCGCTGCGCGCCGCCGGCGCCAAGATCACCCGCGAACCGGGCCCTGTGAAGGGCGGCACCACCGTCATCGCCTTCGTGGAAGACCCGGACGGCTACAAGATTGAGCTGATTGCCAAGAAAGACGCCGGTACCGGCCTGGGCGCCTGAGCCCACGCCGCCTGGCGGTGAGAAAAACAACGGGGCCCAGGGCCCCGTTTTCATTGGCTGCGGCCACCGTCAGGCCAGGCGGAAGCGCCCCATGCTCTGGCGCAGACCCGCCGCCAGCTGGCTCAGCTCCAGACAGGCTTTGGCGGTGTGATCCGCGCCGGTCGCGACCTCGTTGGAGGAGTCGTTGATGCGCGCCACGTTGCGGCCCAGCTCATCGGAGACCGCATCCTGCTCGCCACAGGCACTGGCAATCTGGATCGCCATGTCGGCTATCTGGGCCACCGCCTCTTCAATCTGACGAATGCCCGCGCTGGTGCGTTCGCTCTGGCTCACGCACTGGCGGATCATCTCGCAACTCTGGCCGGTCACCGACTTCGCCCGGTTGGCACGGGCCTGCAGGGTCTCGATGATGGCGACGATTTCGCCGGTGGAGGCCTGGGTACGCCCCGCCAGGGTGCGCACCTCGTCGGCCACTACCGCAAAGCCGCGCCCCTGCTCACCGGCACGGGCCGCCTCGATGGCGGCATTGAGTGCCAACAGGTTGGTCTGGTCGGCAATGCCGCGAATGACATCCACCACCAGGTTGATCTGGGCGGACTCTTTCTCCAGTTCACTCACCAGGTTGCCCGCCTGCTCCATCTCACCAGCCACCCGGGTGATGGCATCCAGGGCCCCCTGCACATCCTGACTGCCGCGACGAGCCAGGGCATTGGCAGAGCTTGCCGACTCCGAGGCCACCTCGGTGTTGCCCGCCACATCCGCTACCGTCGCCTTCATCTGGGCCATGGCGGTGGCGACCTGGGCTATCTCCTGCTGCTGGATCTGGATCCCCTGGGATGATTGCTCGGAGACCGCGCTCACCTCCTCGATGGCGGCCCCCAGCTGGGTCACGGCGGCGGCCACCTCCTCGATGAGCCCACGCAGGTTGTCCTGCATCTTGAGGGAGGCGCTGGCCAGCATCCCCAGTTCGTCCTGCCCGATGTGCTGGCGATCCAGCCGATGGGTCAGATCTCCCAGGGCGATGGCATTGGCCTGGGCCACCACGGCTTGCAGGGGCAGGCAGATCTGGCGGGTGAGGAACCAGGTCATGACCCCCATGAAGATCAGCAGGGTCGCGATGCTCACCACGGCAAAGGTCATCACCATGGTGACGCTGCCAAGCAGGCTGCCACGGTTCTCTTCCACAAAGCCAAGATTCACCTTCACCAGGGCACGCACCGCCAGCTCCAGCTCGGTGTAGAGCCCGTTCGAGCGAAACAGCGCCTCCCTGGCCTCATCCCTGCTGCCCTGGAACAACAGGGTATCCACCTGGTTGACGGCCCCCAGATATTGCAGCCACTGCAGCTTGACGCGGTTGAAGGCCTGGCGTTCATGCTCGGCCCCCACGGTTGCCTCGTAGGCATCCATGACCTGCTGCACCTTGCCCAGGCTCTCCTGGATGCGGGCGCGGCGAACCTGCCTGTCGACGGCATCTTCCACCATCAGCAGGGCAAACTGGGCACGGCGCACATAGGAGACGTCGTAGAGCAGGTTGTCAACCGAGAGCACGCTTGGCAGGGTGGAGTCGGTGAAGTTCAATACCCGATCCCGAATGTCCCGCAGTTCGGTGGCGAGAAACAGGCCGAAGACGGCGTTGATGACAGCAATGACCGCAAAGACGGCGGCAATCTTCTTGCCGATGGAGAGATGCTTGTAAGACATGTTGGCTGGTGATCCTCGACTGCAGATGTGCAGTGACACAATGATCACATCCGTGTAAGCGGTGACCCGAGACTCCTGACGGGAAATGACGATGGGAGCAAAGAGAGGGGATCCCTTGCTTCCCGCTCGCCCCACGCCGGGCCTTGTGCCAGCCACGAGGCTGCCAGCACAGTAGCGACCAGCTCGACGCAAAACTTGAGCCGATTGCCACAATCGGTCCGTCGTCATGGACAAAGCAGGGGCCAGGTTATGTAATGGCCGTTCGTCTCTCCCCATTCCTGTCTTCAGAGGCCCCATGGACAACGTATCGACCCTCTCCCCTTCCTGGTCTGTCCAACTGCGCGAGCAGATAGCAGATCGCCCCCTCATCGCCCTGGGGCTGCTGCTCGCCCTGGTCGCCGTGCTGCTGCTCCTGGTGCAGAGTCTGGTCGTGCTGGCGGCCGGTGACATCACCGCCGGCATGCGCTATGGCCTCATCGGCGGTGCCGCCGGCTTTGCCGCCACGGCGCTCGGCGCCCTGCCGGCCCTGTTCCTGCGCGCCGTTCCCCAACGGGTGGAAGACGCCATGCTGGGTTTTGCCGCCGGCATGATGCTGGCCCTGTTCCTGCGCGCCGTTCCCCAACGGGTGGAAGACGCCATGCTGGGTTTTGCCGCCGGCATGATGCTGGCCGCCAGCGCCTTCTCCCTGTTGCTGCCGGGCCTCGAGGCCGCGGAGGGGATCACAGGCGACGGCTTCCTCGCCGCCGCCGTGGTGGTGACGGGCATGGCTCTCGGCGTCCTGCTGATGCTGGGGCTGGATCAGTTCACCCCCCATGAGCAAGACAAGACGGGGCCCTGCGGTCCCGGCCACGAGAGCTGCTCCCGGGTCTGGCTGTTCGTGTTCGCCATCGCCCTGCACAACCTGCCGGAGGGCATGGCCATCGGGGTCAGCTTCTCCCAGGGTGACATGGCCGTCGGTCTGCCGCTCACCACCGCCATTGCCCTGCAGGACATTCCCGAGGGGCTGGCGGTGGCGCTCGCCATGTGCGCCGCCGGTTTTCGTCCCCCGCTGGCCGTGCTGGTGGCCATCGCCAGCGGCCTGCTGGAACCGCTCGGGGCCCTGCTCGGGGTGGGGCTTGCCAGCGGCATGGCCATCGCCTACCCCATTGGTCTGGGGCTCGCGGCCGGCGCCATGCTGTTCGTGGTCTCCCACGAGGTGATCCCCGAGACCCACCGCAACGGCCACCAGACCCACGCCACCCTGGGCCTCATGGTCGGCTTTGCCCTGATGATGACCCTGGATACCGCGCTGGGATAACGCGTCGGCCCCCCGTGCACTCCGTAGTTTCCCACAAAGCGCTTCCCGAGCGGCTGGCCCTGTTCGCCAGCACACTGCAACGGCTTGCAGAGCGCGGCGAGCCGGCCACCCTTGTCCAGCACTACCACTGACGCAGGAGATGCCCCGCCAGCCCCATAGGAATGCTCGGCGCCATCGCCAAGTTTTGTTATCATCCCCGCCAACTTTTTCGGCCCAGCGGCCATCGAGACGAGGTAGATGATGAAAGTAGGTATTATCGGCGCCATGGAGCAGGAAGTGGCCCTGCTGCGCAGCCAGCTGAGCGAACCCACCACCCTGCAACTGGGTGGCTGCGAGTTTTATCAGGGCCGCCTGGCCGGTAAAGAGGTGATCCTGACCCGCTCCGGCATCGGCAAGGTCGCCGCCAGCGTCGCCACCAGCCTGCTGCTGGAAAAATTCGCTCCCGATTGCGTCATCAACACCGGTTCTGCCGGTGGCTTCGCCCAGGATCTGCACATCGGTGACGTGGTCATCGCGAGCGAGATGCGCTTCCACGACGTGGACGTGACCGCCTTCGGTTACGAAATGGGCCAGATGGCCCAGCAGCCCGCCGCCTTCCCCTGCGACGAAAAACTCATCGCCCTGGCACAGACCTGCATTGCCGAGCAAGGCAAGCACCAGACCAAGGTCGGGCTCATCTGCACCGGCGATCAGTTCATGTGCAAGCCGGACGCCATCGCGAAAGCCCGTGCCGACTTTCCGCAGATGCTGGCGGTGGAGATGGAAGGGGCCGCCATCGGCCAGGTGTGCCACATGTTCAAGGTGCCCTATCTGGTGGTACGGGCCATGTCGGACATCGCCGGCAAGGAGCAGGTGGAATCCTTCGATGCCTTCATCGAGGTGGCGGGTCAACACTCCGCCGAAGTGATCATCGCGCTGCTCGGCAAGCTGTGATCGACGCCCCCTCCTGGGATGCCCTGATGACCGCCCTCGCCTCCACGACGGCGGCCATCATGGTGGGGGCCGCCCTGCTGGAGGCCCTGCTGCCCTGGCCCGCACGCTTTCGACCCGGCGCAGCCGTGCCTCTGCTCACCCGCCTCGGCCAGACGGTCTATCGCCCCGACGGCACGCCACGCCAGCAGAGCCAGGCCGGGCTCCTTGCCCTGCTGGTGGTCTGGGTGCCCTGCGCAGCCGGTCTCTGGGCGGTGCGCAATCTCTCCCTGTCCGAGCCCCTGTTCGACCTCCTGTTCCTGCTGCTGATGCTCGAATCAAGGCCCCTGCGTGAACTCGCCCAGGCGAACCAGTCCCTGGCGACCCAGGAGACGCTGGTCGTGGCGAGGCTGCAGGTCGCCCCCTGGCTCAAGCGGGAAACCGGCAAGCTCTCGGTGATGGGGTTGAACAAGGCGGTGAGCGAGACCTGCGTACTGCGCCTCGTCGGTCAGTGGGCCGCCCCCCTGCTGGGCTTCGCCCTGGCCGGGGTACAGGGTGCCCTGCTGGTGCGGCTCGCCCAGTTGACCCATCTGGCGTGGAACCCCAAGCAAAGCGCGTTCGTCCACTTCGGCCGCCCGGCTGCGGCGCTCTATCAGGGTTTCTGCGCCCCCGCCATCCTGTTGCTGGCGCTCCCCCTGTGCCTGACCCAGGTGCGCGGGCTGGGCAACAGAGTGCGACCTGCGCTGCATTGGCCCCATCCCGCCATGGGGGTCCTGCTCGCGTTGCTGGCCCGGGCCACGGGCCGCCGACTCGGCGGCCCCCGCTACTATCAGGGCCAGCTGGTGCGCTTTCCGGTATTTGATGAAGGGAGCGAACCCGATGCCAACCTGCCCCTGCGCCTGCTGCAGCGTCTGCAACTGACCGGCTGGGGCTGGCTCGGGCTCTCGCTGCTCCTGACATGGATGGCGCTCAATCATGGCTGATCGCGTTTCCCTTCGTGCCCTGGGCCTGTTTGTCTGCCTGCTGGGCACCTCACTGTGCGCCATGGCCACCCCGCCGCAGCGCATCGTGAGCCTCACTCCCCATCTGACGGAACTGCTGTTCGATATCGGCGCCGGGGATCGCGTGGTCGCCACCGACGATGCCTCCGATTACCCCGCCGAGGTGGCCAACCTCCCCCGGGTGGCCAACTATCGCAGCATCAACCTAGAGGCGCTGCTGGCCCAGAAGCCGGATCTGGTAGTGGCCTGGCGCTCCGCCCAGGCCCGCATGCTGGGCCCGGTCGAGCGCCTCGGCATCCCCGTCTTCTACTCGGAGCCCACCGACTTTGCCTCCCTGGCCACCGAGATGCGCAGCCTGGGGCACCTGCTCGGGCTCACGCCCAGAGCCGACGAGCAAGCCCGCGCCTATCTGACCCGGCTCGACGCCCTGGCTGCGCGCTACGGCGAGCCCAAGCCCCTGTCGGTCTTCTATCAGCTCTGGTACCCGCCGCTCACCAGCGTCAATAATTCGACCTGGCCGGGGCAGGCCATCACCCTCTGCGGCGGACGCAACATCATGGCGAAGACGGGAGCAGCCTACCCCCAGGTCGGGCTGGAGCAGGTGATCAAGGGCAATCCCGGGCTTATCCTGGCTGGCGGCCGGGATCCTTCCGTGCTGGATCACTGGCGGCAGTGGCCCATGCTGGACGCCGTCAAACACCAACGGCTCGCCCTCATCAACGCCGATGAACTGCACCGTTTCACCCCCCGCGCCCTCAACGCGGTGGAGCAGATATGCGAGGCGATCGAGGATGCGCATACGGGACAAGGTGCTGATTAGTAGACCCATCATGTTAAGACAGCATGATAAAATTCAAGTTTTTCACCACATGCGTCGATATCTGTAAAGTCATCATTTTCTCGGTCGATCACATTCTTCTTGCAAGACTCTGGAGTCTTATTTGTTACTATATGATTCATCAATGTTTTTTTAAATGAGATGCTCACTATGTTCAATGATAAAACGATCCTGATCACCGGTGGCACAGGCTCTTTCGGCCAGCTTTTTATCAAGACCATACTGGAGCGTTATGAACCCCGTCGCTTGATCATTTACTCGCGCGACGAGTTGAAACAGTTCGAGATGCAGCAGGAGTTTAACGACCCCTGCATGCGCTATTTTATCGGTGATGTCCGAGACGCCAACCGGCTTACCATGGCAATGCGTGGCGTCGATTACGTGGTTCATGCAGCAGCACTGAAACAGGTTCCAGCCGCTGAATACAACCCCATGGAGTGTATTAAAACCAATATCCATGGTGCAGAGAACGTCATCCAGGCCGCTTTGCTCAATCAAGTCAAAAAAGTTATTGCCCTCTCCACTGACAAAGCCGCCAATCCAATCAATCTCTACGGTGCCACCAAACTGGCATCAGACAAGCTCTTCGTGGCAGCAAACAACATCGCGGGACAGGATCCCACCCGTTTTGCCGTAGTCCGCTACGGCAACGTGGTCGGTTCTCGCGGCTCTGTCGTCCCCTTCTTCCAAAAGCTGATTGACCAGAATGCGGATGCGTTGCCCATCACCCATGAGGAGATGACGCGTTTCTGGATCACTTTGCAGCAAGGGGTAGATTTCGTACTGGACAATTTTGGGCGGATGAAGGGAGGGGAAATATTCGTTCCCAAATTGCCATCTGTTCGCATCACAGATTTGGCCTGTGCCATGGCCCCTCACCTGCCACACAAAATCATCGGCATTCGCCCGGGAGAAAAGCTTCACGAAGTGATGTGCCCTGCCGATGACTCTTATCACACCTTTGAATTTGATGACTTCTTCGTAATTGGCCCAACCATCAACTTCAATAACCGCAACAACGATTTCTCCAAAACTGCGGCAGGCGAGAAGGGAAAGATGGTCGAGCAGGGATTTGAATACAACTCTCGCAGCAACCCTGACTTTTTCTCTATTAAACAACTGCAGAAGATGAACCAGAGCAAGGTAGCAGAATGATCCCCTACGGCCGTCAATCTATCAGCCAGGCAGATATCGATGCTGTCGTGAAAGTTCTCAAGTCCGACTTCCTGACTCAGGGGCCAGTCGTCCCCCGTTTCGAGCAAACAGTAGCTGATTACTGCGGAGCTAAATTTGGGGTGGCGGTCAATTCAGGTACTGCAGCACTCCATATCGCCTGTCTGGCGCTGGGCGTCGGCCACGGGGATTGGGTCTGGACATCGCCCATCAGCTTCGTTGCATCCGCCAACTGTGCTCTCTATTGCGGTGCACAAGTCGACTTCGTCGACATTGAGCCCGATACAGGGAACATGTGCGCAGTGGAGCTGGAGAGGAAACTGATTGCCGCCCAGGCGGAAGGAAAACTACCCAAAGTAGTAATACCGGTACACTTCGCTGGCCTCCCCTGCGACATGCAGGATATCCACCGCTTGGGACAAGAGTATGGTTTTCGGATCATCGAAGATGCCTGCCACGCCCTCGGCGCACGCTATCACGGCGAGCCGACCGGTAACTGCCGCTACAGCGATATCACCGTCTTTAGCTTCCATCCGGTGAAGATCATCACCACGGGTGAAGGCGGCATGGCGATGACCAATGACCCTCAGCTTGCCAAGACCATGCGCCTGCTGCGCAGCCACGGCATCACCCGCGAGGCCGAAGATTTTATTAATGAGCCGGACGGCCCCTGGTATTACGAACAGCAGCTGCTCGGCTTCAACTACCGGATGACCGATATCCAGGCCGCACTGGGATTGAGTCAGATGTCACGGCTGGACGAGTTTTTGACCAAGCGCCGCGCAATTGCCGCCCGTTATCAAACTGAATTGCCACGTCCAGGTCTTGAAATTCTGGCCAACCGAGAAGGGCGAGTCTCAGCCTGGCACCTATTTGTAATCAAGGTGCCAGCAGAACGGCGGAAAGAAATATATAACCAGTTGCGCGAATTTGGCTTGGGTGTAAATGTCCACTATATTGCAATCGACACCCAGCCATACCACCAAAAGAATGTAATCCCTCACAACAGATTGGCGAGAGAATTCAGCTTTAGCATTATAACACTCCCTATATATCCTGATTTACATATTGACCAATGTAATAGGTGTATCAACATTATTGGTGAAATATCACCACCCAAATAGCACTATTTTATTTCCGGACCATTAGGAGCAACACAGTACAAGACGGTTTCCCACGGCCCCCAAAAATGGTGACGGATATATAATTCATAATCTGGATAAAAATTCCTGATAAGTTGAGGCAAACGCCATAAGTCATCATGTCTGTGATATATGCTGATTGCTAGCGTTGGATGATACTGTCGGATAATTTTTTCAGCGCCAAGTAATGCCTGCTCTTCAGCACCTTCAATATCCATTTTAATAAAATTTGGAGGGTTCGATGACAGCGTAGAATCAAGGAAGGTGCTAACAAGTCACTTGGCACAAAAACACACCATTCTAAATTATTGATATTAAATGGCTAAACTTTTTAGTTTTGGCTCATAGGGTACTTATTCGCACCTTCCCTAGTTTTTAGCTCGTATTCAAAAGCCTCGGAGGCGATAATAAAGTGTCGTTCACCATCGGCAATAGCCTGTTCAAGTGTTTTAACCGGCACCGAAAAATCCTCTAAAAATTCAGCCTGTTTATCAACAAGACAACGAATTTTAATGCGGCTACGCAGTGCGTTCAGAAATACAATCCCAATCTCGCCTGCTCCAACAATACTGCGCGAATTCAACTTCGAAGTGCGACACTCGCCTATGCCGCCTGACGGTACTCTTCGAATACCTTGACAGGCTGCCTGAATCCGAGACATTTCCGAGGTCGTAGGTTGAGCCACTGCTCCGCTCTCCTGAC
Source organism: Aeromonas sp. s9 (assembly GCF_040907765.1). Classification (NCBI taxonomy): domain Bacteria; kingdom Pseudomonadati; phylum Pseudomonadota; class Gammaproteobacteria; order Aeromonadales; family Aeromonadaceae; genus Aeromonas; species Aeromonas sp. s9. Next base: position 954 of record NZ_JBFOCK010000084.1, on the reverse strand, counting down.
ATCCTCGTCCGTGACCTCTCTCAGGTCTGTTCCCTTTGGGATAAACTGCCTCAACAGCCCATTGCTGTTCTCGTTCAGACCGCGCTCCCACGAAGAGTAAGGGTGCGCAAAGTAAGTCTCGGCACCCAGCGCTTCCTCTATCGCCTTGTGTTCGGCAAACTCGCCGCCGTTGTCAAAGGTGATGGTATGCACCTGCTCGATGTAGGGCGTTAACATCTCGATTATCGCATCCCGCACCACCCCAGCCTGTTTGCTCGCGACCCGCTTGACCAGATAGAGCCGGCTCTTGCGCTCCACCAGGGTGACCAGTGCACCTGTGCCTTGCTTGCCCAGCACCGTGTCCGCCTCCCAATCACCGAGCCGCTCCCGGCTATCGACGATAGCCGGCCGTTCATCAATAGAGCGGGCTTCCTTGATGGGAGAACGCAGGCTGCTCGCCCCCTTGCGGTAGCGCTTGTGGCCCTGGCGCAGATGGCGGTACAACTGGCCACCCCGGGCTTTGTCGGCGGCCACATGGCGGTATATCCACTCGTGACTCACCATGAGGCCTATCTGCTTGCCCACCGCGCTTATCTGCTCCGGGCTCCACCACCAGGCGAGTGTCAGCTCGACAAACTGGATGACATCGGCAGATAGCCGAGATTTGGCCGCACTGGCCCGTCGGTGGGTGGCGTGCTGATGCGCATTGTCTGGCTGGTAGCCCTGCGGCCCGGCGTTACGACGCAGCTCCCGGTAGAGGGTGGAGCGATGAACGCCAATGGCGCGTGCGGTGGCAAGGATGGACATCCCCTGTGCGCGAAGCACCGATAACTGGTATCGTTGCCCCTCGGTCAACTGCTGATAGCTCATGGTGATACTGCTTTTACTTTGGCGAGCAGAAGGGTACCACCAATCAGCAGTTGGCCACCTCTCGCCATTCATCCATGAGTGTCGCACTTATTATCTGAATTCCCG
>NZ_JBFOCK010000083.1:0-7905 GCF_040907765.1 Aeromonas sp. s9 | reverse complement strand
TCAAGGCATTTACGGGAGAAAAAATCGGCTCAAACATGAAGAAATGAAATGACTGCGTCAGCCGAGAAGAATTTCCCCGCTTATTCGCACCTTCCTTAGGCTTGTGTCCATCAAAGAAGCCCAGCTCCCATGGCATCCATTTCGAGTTGGATGCATTGTCGGTGGCGATATACATCATAGAACTAGAGGATTTCATACGTGCCCGGAGGACGGCTGCGGTCTCCTTGTTCACCGAGCTGCGATTTAGTTGGCGATCGACAACCCAATCAACATAGACCCGCAATCCTTGTTTCTGCAATAGCGCCATCACCCCCAAAACAAGGTCGGCGTCATCAATAGAGTGAGAAAGAAAGATATCGAACTTTTCGTGTTCCTTGTAGCTCTCAAATCCTTCCCTTAGAACAGTTTGAGCTGTGCGAGAACCGCGAGCAGCTGCGGCAGCTGCACGTGCTTCGCTTTTGGTAAAAAAGGCCATTTCGTATCCAGGTTATAAGAGTTGTTGTTTGATGGCGTTTTCTATCCAAGTCGCCAAGTTGTTCTTGATATCGTTATAAGCGTCGTTAAAGCTGGGTTCATATACGAGTGGCTTAATGACTCGATCGCCTCGCTTGAAGGTGATTAGGTCGAAAGGATTCGCCCCTTTTGTCCCGAAGCCGTGACGTGGGCAATTCAGTCGATGGATATGAACGCCTACCACGGCCTTGCCTTGTTGCCAAGCCCTCTGGATCTCGTATTTAACCCATGGACGATTGGCTGTTTGACTGCCGATCAGTACTACTAGGCAGGATTTACCATCTAGATTCTGATCGATCCAATTCTTCACTCCCTGCTCGGTACGCTTAATTTGTTCCCAAGTATTAGGGCTGACTGGTTCGTCACCTTCCAGTAACCCCATGTTACGAATCTGCTGTACCCGCATAACATCGTTATCAAAGTGAAAGCTATAAAAGACCTTGCGTTTCATATCTAACCTCCAAGTTTCTTTAAAATGAATAGAACCTTTTTCTCGATCTTTGCCCGGTCGGTTGAGAGATCTGCAAGTTGGGCCACTTCAGTTTCCAACCAAGGGTTCTGGACAAAATATTTTTCTGGATTCTGAAGCATCTCGTCTGCCAGCTCTTTGGCCATGTAGCCAGTGATACCAAGTGGAAGTACAGCAACACCAGTATCCTGAGCAATTTGAAATTCCCTACGTACCCCGCTAGCATTGACGATCTGTCCATCATTGACTTTGTTACCAAAGAGAAACAGGGCGATACCAGAAAGGCCTATCATGCGGTGCCGATACTCATCCCACAGCTCGGCCAGCTCTTTACCATTTGATGGGTGCTGTGGGAATGGTCGCATGATCAGCTGATCCTCTGAGTATTTATCAGGCTTGGTGTAGATAGCATCAAGAGCACCATTGATGACTGCGCTGCCAATTCCCCATCCGAAACCATTGACAACTCGATAACCTGCTTTCACTAAAGATGCAGAGAGTGTATGCACAAAGTTTAATGCTTCCTGCTTGTCCCAAGTTCCATATTCTTCTGCACTACCAGATATAAAGATGGTCTTCTTACGGAAGCGGCTTTCGATCTCCTTCAAGATGACCGGAATATCCTCGTAGTCATCGACGAGCACTGCCTGAATGCCAAACCGGAGTAGGTCGCGAATATGGTGCTCTTGCCGGCGCTGCCTATACATTGCGTTGGCTTCATCTTCTTTTCCTTGTCGCATAGCAGGCTCTTTGCGAAGGAAACAGTAGTGAGTACGCCTATGCATGTCCGGCACATGTAAACGACTCAGTATGTAATCGAGATTTGGATCCGTGAAGCTGAAGCCAATAAAGAGGAATGTTTTGGAAATTAGGTCTCCACTAAGTGCTGTTACAAAGCCTTCATGGGTCTTGTAGTACTGTTCATACTGTGCCTTGTAGAGTACAGCTGCATTTGGCGAATCCACGTCGCCATGCATTTTGTAAACGACAGCATCTCGTTTAGGTCGGGTGGTAATTAGGTCGTCAGTCTTACGCTTGATATCTGCGACGCGATAGTTATCTTTAAGGCTATCCTCGATTAGAGTATCATAGTTGGTTGTCCAATATGTTCTGATGGGAAGGCGTGCTAGAATTCTATGAGCCTCCGAGGGTTCCGCCTGTTCCGAAAATTCTTCTAAAATTTTTCGAGCTAGACCAGTTGAACTGTTCTTTTTGTTGACATGGTATTGCGCAACAGAAATCAGGTCGTGCTCTAACTCAACGGATAGCCCTAGCTCTTCTGCAATCTCACGTAACAGCTCACTCCAGTTCACGAAGCCGCTAGTCTTAGATAGGCCTGCACCAGCAAACACGGCGGCAGCACCTTCTTCAAGATCTTTAACATAAGTTTTAATGAAGGCTTCGATTTCAGCTGAAAAGTGGGTACTCATACTTTTAGGTGTTCCTGTTAAAATATGGTCAATTAGTATCATACGGAGAGTAAATTTTCTGTCAATCTACAAGATAGTAAATTTGTGATATCCATTAATAAAATTGAGTAGATGGTACTTCCTGTTTTTAGTATTGTATGCTTCATCAAATTAACAATATACTATCTGATATAGTAGTGAACTGAAATGTCTGGGATAACTAAACGAAAATATAATGCTGAAGATGTTAGATTCCAAAAGGAATTTAAAGCTATTTTAAATAAAGTGGCACTTGTATTACCTCAAGAATATGTCAAAGAGACTATTCTTGAACTATATATATCGTTCTTTCCTAATCACTGGGAGAAATTAAAGTCTAGGTATACCAATTTTTTGGAAAAAGATCAGTTTCTTCTTAAGGTAGGTAAGAAGGCACGATATAATCATAAAAAGCCACACTCATTTTTCTATAGCTTACCTAAAGTTAAATTGATGCTTTCTGATGGTTACAAGAAAAAACATTATGAGCAGTTTGAAGAGGGTAAATTAATTACTGCCATAAACAATTTAAAATCTAAAAGCAAAAAAATAAAAAAGGTCTCATCTGAGATACAATCAGTCGACCCCGTCTTTCTCGATTATTTCATCTATTCTTATCATAAGGTAGGTGCAAGTTTAGGAGACAAGTTAGAAATACTGAATGAGTTGAAAAAATATAGAACAAATAAGGTTGTAACGTTTTTTCAAAAAATAAACGAAGCCGAAAAAAATAACCAACTAAGAGATATTGCATTTATTCACTTGCAATCATTAAACGTATATGTGAAAAAAAGAAGTAAGTTCAAAGGTAAGATTAAGTCATACCAAACACAAACATTCAGTTTTGATGGGACTCCAGAATCATTGTTTAATAAAATAAAAGAGAAAGAAATTCAATCAAGAAAAGAATATGAAATATTCATATCTCACAGCTACCTAGATAATAAGTTAGTCATTGAAATAAAGAATGAATTGAACCGTCATGGCTTTAATATATATTGTGATTGGACAAGTGATAGTGACTTTCTGAAAAGGGAGTTGGCAGGCTCATATACAGAATTAGTATTAAAACATAGAGTAAGCTCATCACAAAAAATTCTTTTTATTCAAACTGAAAATTCAATAAAATCAGACGGAGGGTTTTCCTCTGAGTGGGTTAGAATGGAGATTGATTATGCTAATGAAATTGGGAAAGAAATATGTTGTATTAATTTTACTGATTACCAACCTATTTCTAGGGCAATGATTAATATGAAATATGATGTTCCATTTACGTTAGCACCTGCGGAAATGAGTACTTTGAATTTGGTGAAAGGTAAAAAATATTTACTCACTGAGCAAAACGAATGATTGCGCCCCTCCTGCCTCTCTAGGCACTTTAAGTCATTCTAGGTTCGGAATTTTTACTCTACTAACGATTCCCAGTTGTTAAAATTGATAATCACCCCCGATCAGCATTCAATGGATTGCGAGCACATCATTTCCACTGTCTGATTAGGTGGTTTATTTTCATGGAATGGTGTATGGAACTATATTTCTCAACTCATATTGGAAAGAAGGCGCCTCATTTCATCTTCAGGGCTGTACTGCTTACAGGGGTCTTGCGCTTTCTTTAATACATGATTGATTTTTCTAGTCATACTGATATGCGAAGAATCGAAATCTTGTTGGCATCGATCTAATGCTCGCTCAATTGCAATTTGAGCTAAAAATAATCCATTGCCATGTAAAATTTCATTGGATTTTTTTATAGCACCTTTGTACATAGTATCTAGAGTATCCTCACTTTTAGCCCGTTTGAAGCGAATAAGCATGTTTTCATAAGAGAAATATTGCATGTCATCGATATTTTTTGTCATATGCTTGTCCTTATATGAAGGGAAAAATTGGCATGGTGCTATTGCCTACATGATAATGCTTGAATAGAACTTAATCAAATAGAAGGGCACGGGAAAAGAATATTTCAGTGATGATACCATGTTGGTCATGCGGAAGGGCTCGGTCATTGAAGTATAATCATGTAGTAGTCAACTAACCGACATTCCGCACCTATTTTGGGATTTGTTTTCGACGGAGATGACTACACGTTCGTCGATGATGCCGGTCCAGAGCGATGTAATGGAACTGGTGAGAAAGATACTTGAAAGCCAACGCTCATGTCCTCACCGCCCTGTTCCTAACGTGGAAATTCACTCAACTGAACAGTGAATCGCCCCTACATTTCATAGACATCTCAAGAGCGACTCTCACTTCTTTGTGGAGTGAATGCTTCGAGCTCTTTGATCCACCAAACGAAAGTGGCAATAGAAAGCGTATAGTGATTGTTGCAAAACATTAGGGAAGGTGCAAATAAGTACCTCGTGCGCAAAAAACTGCAAAATTTAGTAATTTAATATAAATAGGTTACAACGACATGTTTTCGTGCCAAGTGACTTGTTTACCTTCCCTAACTTCACTGGCTGATTCATACGTTAGTAGTCTGCGTGTTTCACGCTTTTCAAAAATGCTTTCATATTTGCATTAGGTTGCTCAATTTCGAAGTTACTACCATACCGCTCTTGTAATTTTGGCCATAAATAACTTAATAGCCTTCTCCTACGATAAAATGGATGTATCCAAACGGTAGATAGGTACGGGCCGTTTACATTTGAATTGTTGATAGTGACTAGCCCAACTAAACATTGTCGTCGACCGCTATTATCCATTGACTGTATTTCTTCGATAAATGGATATGCGACTACATCAATCCAACCATCATCAGTTGTATCCCATTGCATTCCGTCATGACATTCATTTGACTGATAGCGACGTAAAGCTACACACGCGAGCTTCTGCCAGTCTGGAGAGATAATTGTGATCTCTTCATCATATGACGCCCCTACGGGGGCGGGAATTGGTCTGATTAATCCAGCATGGCATTCATTATAGAACTTCATGTCTGCATCAAAAACGTTGGTTTGCTCCATGTGCGCGACATTCAAAAATAGCTCTGGTAATAGTGTATCTGCGCTATACTCTTTTTTTATTATTGTCAGTCTAGCATTTTTCTTATTAAGGCCACGAGTTACGGTGTTTCGATCAATGCTAACAACATGGAATAATCCGTCGGGGAGGTTAGTGAACCATGATGGGGTCTCTGCCCAAAATAGCATGCCTGTGGTACATCTTAAAAGTTTAATTAAATTAATACAGGCTTCCTCACTATTCCTTCCATTAATATTGAGCATTCTAGGATTAAAATATAGCCTAACTGTATTAGGATGTGCAGCTTCGCAAAATTTCTGTATGGAATTTAGCACTTGATGCCTACAGGAGTCATCATGGCTGGTAATAACTAGGGGAGTATTATCATCGTTAATATGATTTTCAATGATGCAATCTATTGCTAAGCTTACTGCTTTGTGGATCACTTCAGTTGAATTTAACGATTCTAAAAAAATTGTCTTTTGTGTACGAATATCCATATATCACCTGCTCTATTAAAAATCATGAATGAACGATTTTTCATCTGGTTGTAACACAGCAGTTTTATTCATTGCTTCATCTAAACTGTTGTAGAGCGCATCTGCTAGGCTTGATGCATCCTCAATCAGCGTTTCAAGAATCTGATCCGTTATCAATACTAGTTTTCCTTCTTTATCCTTCCCACCACGATGTACTAAGTGATTTCGATTGAGGGTTGCCAACTCAATAGCTTCAATAGGCCAGTCTTTTTTTACTTTGATGTCGAATGTAGCTTTATAACGGTCGATTATCTTTTTAGTGCTATGCCAGCTTGCACTGATTAAGTGTTCTTTGATCGACTTGATTAGCTCTTCCCTTATTTTCTCGATGGGTTCACCCTTGAAGGGCAACGCGGCAATCTCTTTGCTTACTTTAAATTCAGTCTTACCTTTTTCTATACAATCCGCTATGTAAACATCATCTTTCTCTATAGAGTTAATAAATAGTTCAACATAGAGTGTTTCCAAAGCTGTAATAACATTCGTGTAGAGCAAACTAAGTAAGTGGTCTTTTTGTTGTTGCTCAGTTTTATCTTTCGCAAGTGCTTTGATTTTATCTATGTTGTCAATGAATTTTATATACGGCTTGCCGGAAGATGTTACAGCATCGTAGATATCATCATCGTACCAATCATCTACATTATTTGAGTTTCCAGACCAGTCAAAGCATTGCATTTGTAATTCATCTACTAATTCCTCGATATACTCAAACTTAACGTATTGATCGAACATGGCTTGTAGCTCTTCGCTCGCATCATACGGCCCACCATATATATAAGCATAGCCACCTTCTTTACCATCATACGGACAAGAATTTGCTGGATCCTCGAAGTTTGCAAAGAACCAGTTTCTCATTACTTCGAGCTGATTTTCTTTGCTTATGTACTTCGCGAATTCAACTTCGAAGTGCGACACTCGCCTATGCCGCCTGACGGTACTCTTCGAATACCTTGACAGGCTGCCTGAATCCGAGACATTTCCGAGGTCGTAGGTTGAGCCACTGCTCCGCTCTCCTGACATCCTCGTCCGTGACCTCTCTCAGGTCTGTTCCCTTTGGGATAAACTGCCTCAACAGCCCATTGCTGTTCTCGTTCAGACCGCGCTCCCACGAAGAGTAAGGGTGCGCAAAGTAAGTCTCGGCACCCAGCGCTTCCTCTATCGCCTTGTGTTCGGCAAACTCGCCGCCGTTGTCAAAGGTGATGGTATGCACCTGCTCGATGTAGGGCGTTAACATCTCGATTATCGCATCCCGCACCACCCCAGCCTGTTTGCTCGCGACCCGCTTGACCAGATAGAGCCGGCTCTTGCGCTCCACCAGGGTGACCAGTGCACCTGTGCCTTGCTTGCCCAGCACCGTGTCCGCCTCCCAATCACCGAGCCGCTCCCGGCTATCGACGATAGCCGGCCGTTCATCAATAGAGCGGGCTTCCTTGATGGGAGAACGCAGGCTGCTCGCCCCCTTGCGGTAGCGCTTGTGGCCCTGGCGCAGATGGCGGTACAACTGGCCACCCCGGGCTTTGTCGGCGGCCACATGGCGGTATATCCACTCGTGACTCACCATGAGGCCTATCTGCTTGCCCACCGCGCTTATCTGCTCCGGGCTCCACCACCAGGCGAGTGTCAGCTCGACAAACTGGATGACATCGGCAGATAGCCGAGATTTGGCCGCACTGGCCCGTCGGTGGGTGGCGTGCTGATGCGCATTGTCTGGCTGGTAGCCCTGCGGCCCGGCGTTACGACGCAGCTCCCGGTAGAGGGTGGAGCGATGAACGCCAATGGCGCGTGCGGTGGCAAGGATGGACATCCCCTGTGCGCGAAGCACCGATAACTGGTATCGTTGCCCCTCGGTCAACTGCTGATAGCTCATGGTGATACTGCTTTTACTTTGGCGAGCAGAAGGGTACCACCAATCAGCAGTTGGCCACCTCTCGCCATTCATCCATGAGTGTCGCACTTATTATCTGAATTCCCG
>NZ_JBFOCK010000082.1:0-3247 GCF_040907765.1 Aeromonas sp. s9 | reverse complement strand
TAAATAACTGATCCCAATAGTGCTACACCTTCGCTGTGCCATAGCCATTCCCCGGGAAAGGAGACACGGTATCCATGAAGTGTTTCACTCGGGCCAGCAGGTTTGCCATCCCTCTGCATTGATGATTGCGCGTGATGGTTTCATGTAACTTGTGCCATAGCCGTTCTATGTGATTAACCCAAGGGCTGTAAACTGGCTGGAACACCAGGCAGAACTTGGGATTCTTCTTCAACCATCGCTCGGTCTGTTTGCTTTTGTGAATGATGTAGTTATCGAGGATCAACGTGATGGTTTTGGCTCGTCGGTAGTGGTGGCGCAGCTTTTCCAGCATGGCAATAAACAGCGATGAGTTTTTCTTGATCCCGCTGACGTAAAGTACCCTTCCGTTGCCTGCGTGGAGAACGCCTGCCAGATAATGCTTGGCATTCTGCCCCGGTGTGACAACCCGCTTTTGCTGCGCTCTGAACATCCAGTCGGCTCCTAATTTGGGATTGAGGTCTATATCGACTTCATCCTCATAAAACACCGGATTATCGGCATCACAGCGGGCCAGCGCGGCGTCGATATTCGCCATTTTTTCCTGATAGGCTGGGTCTTTTATCCGCAAGGTCGGCACGGGCCTGCGCCAGACAATGCCCATACGAGGTAACCATCGGCGGAGCGTGGAGGCTGCCACATTGAGCCCTGTTAACCGATTGATTTTTATAGCCAATAGTTCAGTACACCAACGGCTGCGCTGATAACCAAAATCTTGCGGAGAAAACTGCATGAGCAGCACCAGTAGGGTGACAATCTTGGCGATAGGTAAGACTGGGGCACGGCCAGCCGGTAAGGCTTCTAGCGCATCTATGCCTTCATCTCGATACCACCGAAGCCAACGACCGATGGTCGAGCGCGCAGCGCCGGTAAGGTGATGAACATCGGTGATCGTGCGTCCTTCATGTAACAGCAAGATGGCCATCAAGCGACGAGCATGTCCTTTATCACGGGTGGCATGGATGATTTTGTGAATGCGGCGCCGTTGTGGTCGTGGCAGAGGTGGTAGGATAGGCATCAACTCAGTCCTTTGGGTGTGGCTTGTTTTGTTTAGCGACTAATCAGATCGCACAAACTGGACTGAGTTCCCTTCCTCCGGTGATCTACTATTCGGAACAGCTATTTAATTTCCCAATTTAAAAATACACTACCGCTGGCTACAGCCAAGCCCAACTGCGTTGCAAGCATCGATTTACCCGTTTTGGGCGAGCCATTAATAATCCACTGTTCGCCTTTTTCAATCAGATTATCCACCACCCAATTAGGGCGTTGCTGGCTGGAAATTAATCCAGCAGCAGGACTGAAATTATAATGTTTTTCATTATTCATAAACATACCTATATTATTGTGGTGACTTAGTACTATGTTGATATGTCTCATCGTTTACATATATGCATAAGCTAATCATGCGTATATGTATAATTAACTACCCCGTGTTGTTGCAGATACAGTGTTTTTATGTCAGATATTGCGCTATCAGTATGAAGGGCATGGATAATCAGGTATAAAAATGCCACCAACAATGGTGGCATTGGTCGTCTGTCCTCGATCAGCAAATGAGCCCGAGCGCCCGAAGGCGTTGGAGCGCCCGATCCTGTGCATCGTTCGAATAATCGGCTTCCAGAGTGATCCGAGCAAGGCGCTCAACCAGCCGCCTGCCACTTTCATCGAGCCTCACAGACACATCGAGCAATGACACTGTGTATTGAGTGTTACATGCCGATGCCAACGCAGCAGCCAGCACCCTGCTAGATCCGGTGCGCGGGTGTTCTGAAATGATTGCCAAAATTTCGTTTAGAATTTTCATCTATTTCCTCTATGTTGTTAAACAATATGGTGCCTTTTCGGCTGTCATAAATTCTGCTGGTTAGATACTGGTTGTGATGTAAACGCCCTCGATTGATCAGCACCAAGCGATGTTATGGCTGCGTTTTGTGTAATAACAAATAATCATCTAAACATTTTTTATGTCTGGTATTTCGCCATCAATATGGATGACCGTCACCGATATATAGGCATCAAGGTAGTTCCTCCTCGTGCCTCGTCAGACTCCACCTTGACCCCTATATTCGGCTCCTTTGTCATGCCATATTAATCGCTTCATACCCTCCATAAAAATGGGTTCTCCGGGAATTCAGATAATAAGTGCGACACTCATGGATGAATGGCGAGAGGTGGCCAACTGCTGATTGGTGGTACCCTTCTGCTCGCCAAAGTAAAAGCAGTATCACCATGAGCTATCAGCAGTTGACCGAGGGGCAACGATACCAGTTATCGGTGCTTCGCGCACAGGGGATGTCCATCCTTGCCACCGCACGCGCCATTGGCGTTCATCGCTCCACCCTCTACCGGGAGCTGCGTCGTAACGCCGGGCCGCAGGGCTACCAGCCAGACAATGCGCATCAGCACGCCACCCACCGACGGGCCAGTGCGGCCAAATCTCGGCTATCTGCCGATGTCATCCAGTTTGTCGAGCTGACACTCGCCTGGTGGTGGAGCCCGGAGCAGATAAGCGCGGTGGGCAAGCAGATAGGCCTCATGGTGAGTCACGAGTGGATATACCGCCATGTGGCCGCCGACAAAGCCCGGGGTGGCCAGTTGTACCGCCATCTGCGCCAGGGCCACAAGCGCTACCGCAAGGGGGCGAGCAGCCTGCGTTCTCCCATCAAGGAAGCCCGCTCTATTGATGAACGGCCGGCTATCGTCGATAGCCGGGAGCGGCTCGGTGATTGGGAGGCGGACACGGTGCTGGGCAAGCAAGGCACAGGTGCACTGGTCACCCTGGTGGAGCGCAAGAGCCGGCTCTATCTGGTCAAGCGGGTCGCGAGCAAACAGGCTGGGGTGGTGCGGGATGCGATAATCGAGATGTTAACGCCCTACATCGAGCAGGTGCATACCATCACCTTTGACAACGGCGGCGAGTTTGCCGAACACAAGGCGATAGAGGAAGCGCTGGGTGCCGAGACTTACTTTGCGCACCCTTACTCTTCGTGGGAGCGCGGTCTGAACGAGAACAGCAATGGGCTGTTGAGGCAGTTTATCCCAAAGGGAACAGACCTGAGAGAGGTCACGGACGAGGATGTCAGGAGAGCGGAGCAGTGGCTCAACCTACGACCTCGGAAATGTCTCGGATTCAGGCAGCCTGTCAAGGTATTCGAAGAGTACCGTCAGGCGGCATAGGCGAGTGTCGCACTTCGAAGTTGAATTCGCG
>NZ_JBFOCK010000081.1:0-80448 GCF_040907765.1 Aeromonas sp. s9 | reverse complement strand
TAAATGCGCTGCGTGTGGTTATGAGGCGAACGCCGATGTGAACGGCGCTCGCAATATTTTAGCGGCGGGACACGCCGTTTTAGCCTGTGGAGGCGCGGTGCAATCAGGCCGCCCGATGAAGCAGGAACCCGCTACTGCGCGAGCAGCTATCACCCAGTAATGGGGATCCCCCTCCTGTGACGCGAAGCGCTAAGGTGGGGGAGGATGTCAAGCCTACGACTTCTACCGGGTCGATCCCCGTCTGGAGTCGCCGGGGGCGGGTTACCGGGAGTTCATCCAGGCGGCCCACGCCAAGGGGCTCAAGGTGATCCAGGACGTGGTGCTCAACCACTCGAGCCAGTACGGCCTGCGCGGCAAGACCTGGATCGATCGCCTGCCCGTCAAATACTACGTACCGGCGGGGTCGAGCCAGGGACTCATCAACAATGGTCCCTATCAGGGCAATCTTGGGGACTACGCCAGTGCCAACCGCTGTGACGACGACAACCCGGCGGCTCCCGACTGGTACAAGGCCCGCTGCCAGTCGGATCCGGCGGGCACCCAGCCCCTGGTAGATCCCAAGACCGGCGCCACCGTGCCGAGCGCAGGCTACAACCCCAACCGCTTCTTCGGCATCGACGCCCAGACCCTGGATCCCGCCTGGTATCACCTGGACGGTTTCATGTCCGGCGGTGACTGGGAGAGCCCGCTTGCCCTGCAGCGCAAGCACATGGCGGGGGACTGCATCGACTTGGCCACCGGCAACCAGAACGTCAAGGACTACCTCAACGGCGCCATTCGTCAGTACCTCGACATGGGGGTCGATGCCATCCGTATCGATACCTTGAAGCACATCGAGCGGGACGAACTGCTGACCTATGTCCACGACTGGCAGGCCCACAAGCCGGGGCTGTTCGTCTTTGGCGAAAACCTGGTCAAGGGCACCGGATGGGGCTCTGAGCTGGCCAACGACAATGCCTCGGCGGTGATCCGCCCCTGGTGGTATACCCGCACCACGGCCAACCCGGCCAATCCCCGTGCAGGGGGCGATTCCGGCCTCTCGGTGCTGGACTTCTCACTGTTCTCCACCTTCCGTGACAACGTCGCCCGGGGGAACTTTGGCGGGGTAGGGGGGATCTTCGCCATGGACTGGGTCTATGGGGATGCCACCAAGCTCATCACCTTCTTCCAGAACCACGACGTGGGGCCGGACAACGACTTCAAGTACCGCTACGGCGGGGAAGAGGGCAATGCGGCCATGACCTACAACCTGCTCTGGACGGCGCGGGGGATCCCGACCCTCTACTACGGGGAGGAGGTGATGTTCCAGGCGGGCAAGCCCCAGGACATCGACGGGGCCACCATGACGGTGGATCAGACCGGTCGTGCCTACTACGGGGAGGTGCTGGACAACCCCGCCACCCCGAGCCACCCGCTCTATCAGCACATCAAGCGCCTGAACCAGATCCGCAAGGCGGTGCCCGCCCTGCAAAAGGCGCCCATGAGCCAGGTGAACGAGTGGGGGAGCGGCATCAGCTTCGTGCGTGATCTGAGCGCCCAAGGGAGCTACGCCGCCGTGGGCCTTGCGGCCAACTCGGCCCAGCAGATAAACCTGAGTGGCCTGAAGAACGGCACCTACACGGACGCGGTAACCGGTGCGAGCCAGAGCGTCAGCAACGGCAGCCTGAGCTTTGCGGTGCCCGCCTATTCGGCGCGGGTCTGGGTACTGAACGGCCCGGGCAAGGTCGGTGCTGACGGCAAATACCTCAAGTAAGGAAGCCCTGTCACAGGGAGCAGCGAGTCGGCCTTCGGGCCGACTTTTTTATTCTGCCTTCTGCCTATGCCTGAATGGATGCCCCATCCTGATGGGACTCTGGCTGGGGGGGCTGGTGGATGGGCAGGCCTGTGGACTCGCGACCAGCACGCTCATGGGAAGGGGGCTAGAGGGAAGGGAAGTAGTGCATCCGCCGCTCGAGTCACTTCATGCTCTGCATATTGCAGTGCTCGTGGCAGTGAGCAAAGCGGTGCCCATGTCGCCTTTGCGCCGCGGTGCAAGGCAAACTGTGCCACTCGGTTGATCTATATTGGTGCAATTGCACTTTATTGGTGCGCTCCATCCACATCCGCCCCTGGAGCCCGCCCCGAAGAAACACGCCGTATGGCCCTCGGGCTTACCCCATGACAGGCATCATCCATGCTGAAAAGCGGCATCGTATCGACATGATCTGCCGAAAAAACGGGCTGTGAAGGGGATACCACGAGGCCTTTCTCGGTGACTCGGGTAAACATGCTGCGCCACTGTGATGGCCGATCACTGAAGTGGTGCATTCGATCTGCACATTGCGCATTTATCAGAATTTAAATCCGATTATTTATGGTATCGCGGACTCTTGTTTTGATTGGCGCTCTTTTTGCTGTGCCTTGTCATCCCCACGATGGCGACATAAGGGGGCGGGGGACGCAAGATTGGGGGGTGGGGACGGCAAGGTGAACGGGCCGCCGCCATCAGCCCCAACGCGGCCTGGTTGTCGGGCAACGGATGCCACCATCACATCGGATCTAAGGAGTCATATGGAAGGTGAAATGACCATGCAGCCAGCGGCTGCGGGCAGGGGGCTGGCCCATACCCTCAAGGACGATGTCTACGGCATGGTGCTCGGGGTCATGTTTATCGCCGTGGGGCTCAATCTGCTCAAGTGTTCCGGCATGATCACCGGTGGCATCGCGGGCATCGCCCTGCTGATCGCCCATGTCAGCACCCTGCCCATCGGCGTGCTCTTCTTCCTGGTGAACCTGCCCTTCATGGTGTTCTGCTACGTCACCATGGGGCGCGCCTTCACCCTCAAGACGCTGATCGTCAACGTCGCCCTCTCGGCGGCCACCCAGGCGGTGCCGCTGCTGCTAACGGTGAGCTATGTCCATCCCCTGTTTGCCGCCCTGGTGGGGGGAACCTTCCTCGGCATGGGGGTCTTGTCTCTGGCGCGCCACAATGCCTCCGTGGGGGGCACCGGCGTGGTGACGCTCTGGCTGCAACGGCGCACCGGCATCAATGCGGGAAAGAGCCAGATGGTGCTGGATGTGCTGGTGTTTGCGCTCTCTCTGCTCACCCTGCCGCTTCCCCTGCTGCTCTGGTCAACCCTGAGTGCGCTGGCCATGAACGCCATGCTGATGAACTGGCACAAGCCGGGCCGCTATCAGGGGAACTGACCGCCGGTCTGGCTGACGGCTGTGAGTGGAAAAAAGGTCGTTCCGGGAGACTGGCGGCAGAAAGGGGCTCAACGGCAAAAAAGATCATCTTGTCGGGAAAAACGGCATGGTTACGGCTGAATTTATTGGTTTTTTGCCCTGTTGGTGGCGTTAAATCGGGCTACGCCATAAAAAATTCAAAAAACTTCTTTACCACTGCCCAATGCATGAGTAAAATTTGTCGGCAATATTTTACACCCCCACTCCTCAACGGTGAGATATTGCCATGCTCAGGATTGCCAAAGAAGCGCTGACCTTCGACGATGTACTGTTGGTTCCAGCCCACTCCACTGTTCTCCCCAATACCGCCGACCTGCGTACCAAGCTCACGTCTGCGATCACGCTGAATATCCCGATGATCTCCGCTGCCATGGACACAGTGACCGAAGCCCGTCTGGCTATCGCACTGGCCCAGGAAGGCGGTATCGGCTTCATTCACAAGAACATGTCCATCGAGCAGCAGGCTGCCGAAGTGCGCAAGGTCAAGAAGTACGAGAGCGGCGTGGTCAGCGACCCCGTTACCGTGCGCCCTGACATGACCATCGCCCAGATCAAGGAGCTGAGTCACAAGAACGGTTTCGCCGGTTACCCCGTGGTGACTGACGGCAACCAGCTGGTGGGCATCATCACCGGCCGTGACGTGCGCTTCGTCATCGATCTCTCCCAGACCGTCGAACAGATCATGACCCAGAAAGATCGTCTGGTGACCGTGCGTGAAGGGGCCCCTCGTGAAGAGGTGGTGGCTCTGATGCAAAAGCATCGCATCGAGAAGGTGCTGGTGGTCAACGGCGACTTCAAGCTCAAGGGCATGATCACCGTGAAGGACTTCCAGAAAGCCGAGCGCAAGCCCAACGCCTGTAAAGACGAGCGTGGCCGTCTGCGGGTCGGTGCCGCCGTCGGTGCCGGTGCCGGCAACGAAGAGCGCGTCGCCGCCCTGGTGGAAGCCGGTGTGGACGTGCTGCTGATTGACTCCTCCCACGGCCACTCCCAGGGCGTGCTGGATCGCATCAAGGCGACCCGTGAAGCCTATCCTGACCTGCAAATCATCGGCGGCAACGTCGCCACCGCCGCTGGCGCCAAGGCGCTGGTGGAAGCGGGTGTCAACGCCGTCAAGGTCGGTATCGGCCCGGGCTCCATCTGTACTACCCGTATCGTGACCGGCGTGGGCGTGCCCCAGATCACCGCCATCTCCGACGCCGTCGACGCCCTGGAAGGCACCGGCGTGCCGGTGATTGCCGATGGCGGCATCCGCTTCTCCGGTGACGTGGCCAAGGCCATCGCCGCGGGCGCAAGCTGCGTCATGGTGGGCTCCATGTTTGCCGGTACCGAAGAGGCGCCGGGCGAGATCGAGCTCTATCAGGGCCGCTCCTTCAAGTCCTACCGCGGCATGGGCTCTCTGGGTGCCATGTCCAAGGGCTCCAGCGACCGTTACTTCCAGACCGATAACGCCGCCGACAAGCTGGTGCCGGAAGGGATCGAAGGGCGCGTGCCGTACAAGGGCCGCCTCAAAGAGATCATCCACCAGCAGATGGGCGGCCTGCGCTCCTCCATGGGTCTGACCGGCAGCGCGACCATCGACGACATGCGCACCAAGGCCGAGTTCGTGCGCATCTCGGGCGCCGGGATGAAAGAGTCCCACGTTCACGACGTGACCATTACCAAAGAAGCCCCCAACTACCGGATGGGCTGATGAAACGGGGCTCTACGCCCCGTTTTTCCACCCTTTTTTTATCCCGTGCTTTTTGTGACAACATCAGCCTGATGCAGGAATAAAATGACTAAAGACATTCACGCCCACCGTATCCTTATCCTGGATTTCGGTTCCCAGTACACCCAGCTCATCGCCCGTCGCGTCCGTGAAATCGGCGTCTACTGCGAGCTGTGGGCCTGGGATGTAACCGAAGAGCAGATCCGCGAGTTCAACCCGAGCGGCATCATCCTCTCCGGCGGCCCGGAATCAGTGACCGAGGCGGGCAGCCCGCGCGCCCCCGAGTACGTGTTCAACGCCGGTGTGCCGGTGTTCGGTATCTGCTACGGCATGCAGACCATGTCCGAGCAGCTCGGCGGCAAGGTGCAGTCCTCCAACCTGCGTGAATTCGGCTACGCCCAGGTCGAAGTGCTGGGCCAGTCCGGCAAGACCAGCGCCCTCTTGCGCAACATCGAAGACGCCATTGCTGACAACGGCAATGCCCTGCTGGATGTCTGGATGAGCCACGGCGACAAGGTCACCGAGATCCCCGCCGGCTTCACCACCATCGCCCAGACCGCGACCTGCCCCCACGCCGCCATGGCCGACGAAGCCAAGCGCTTCTACGGCGTGCAGTTCCACCCGGAAGTGACCCACACCCGTCAGGGTGCCCGCATGCTGGAGCACTTCGTCAAGGACATCTGCGGCTGCGAGTGCCTCTGGACCCCGGCCACCATCATCGACGACGCCGTTGCCCGCATCCGCGAGCAGGTGGGTGACGACGAGGTGATCCTGGGCCTCTCCGGCGGCGTGGACTCCTCCGTGGTCGCCATGCTGGTGCACCGCGCCATCGGCGATCGCCTGACCTGTGTCTTCGTCGACAACGGCCTGCTGCGCCTGAACGAAGGCCAGCAGGTGATGGACATGTTCGGCGATCACTTCGGCCTGAACATCATCAAGGTCGACGCCGAAGAGCGCTTCCTCTCCGCTCTCGCGGGTATCGACGAGCCGGAAGCCAAGCGCAAGACCATCGGCCGCGTCTTCGTCGAAGTGTTCGACGACGAGTCCAAGAAGCTCAAGAACGCCAAGTGGCTGGCCCAGGGCACCATCTACCCGGACGTCATCGAATCCGCTGCCAGCAAGACCGGCAAGGCTCACGTCATCAAGTCCCACCACAACGTCGGCGGCCTGCCGGAAGAGATGAAGATGGGGCTGGTGGAGCCGCTGCGCGAGCTGTTCAAGGACGAAGTGCGCCGTGTCGGCCTCGAACTCGGCCTGCCCTACGACATGCTCTACCGTCACCCCTTCCCGGGTCCGGGCCTGGGCGTGCGCGTGCTTGGCGAAGTGAAGAAAGAGTACTGCGACCTGCTGCGCAAGGCTGACGCCATCTTCATCGAAGAGCTGCGCAAGGCCGACCTCTACAACCAGGTCAGCCAGGCGTTCGCCGTCTTCCTGCCGGTGCGCTCCGTCGGCGTCATGGGCGATGGCCGCAAGTACGACTGGGTCATTGCGCTTCGCGCCGTCGAGACCATCGACTTCATGACCGCCCACTGGGCTCACCTGCCGTACGACTTCCTCGGCCACGTGTCGAACCGCATCATCAACGAGATCAACGGCATCTCCCGCGTGGTGTACGACGTCTCCGGCAAGCCGCCTGCCACTATCGAATGGGAATAAGCGGTTAACGCCTCTCCCTGAGATCACGCAAAACTGTCAAAAAGGCGCCCTTGAGGCGCCTTTTCTTTTTCCAATCGTTTGCGAGAAAATTTTGCTCCTGGCGAAGGGGATAGAGGCCCTGTTGCCAACGTTGTCATGGTAAGTGCCCGAGTCGATAGGCAGAGCCTCATCTATCGCATCCACACAAGGCGGCAGGCTGTGGTTTCTCCGGGCAGGGGAAAGGCTTTGCTGCATAGCCTCTGAAGGCCATCCACGAGTGTTATGCCCAGAAAGGTAAGTGCCACTGTGTCCAGCATCAAACACTTCTTCAAAATCCCCCCAAGTGATAGCAGGCGCACCAGTTACCGTTTCAAATGCAAAACCACGGTGCCGCTGCCCAACCCGCTCCACGGGGAAGCCATGGTGCAGATCTTCCAATCCCTGGATGGGTCGGCTCATATCACCTCCATCACCCCGATCTGGGTGGGTTGCGGGGAGGGGGAGATCGCCTAACCGGTTTGCTCTAACAACCAGCAATAAGAAAGACGCCTTATGGCGTCTTTTCACCTCTGACTGTTGGTTTGAAAGCACTATGGCGGCGAACCTTTGTCACGACGACCCGGATCTTGCTCACTTGTGCCATCGCGATGGCTCATCACGGCATCAGGAGATATCAGCGTTTTTTGAAGGGAGTGGGAAGGAAGTGGGAAGGGAGCGGGGCTGTGGCGCCGCTTTCCCAGGTGGTGGTGACCTGGGTTTGCAAGGGCAGTGCATGGAAAACAGTGCCACCGGTGTCGGCAGCACTGACGCAAAGCCTGGTGGGATAACGCTCTTTTAGGGGTTATCAGGCCAGGGCGGGGCTGGATGTAGCGGCGCAGGGCAGGGCGGCCAACTGTGCAAGGTGCTCGCCCAGAGAGACCCCGGCGCCGGTGGCGTTGACCGTCTCGAAGTAGTCGTGCCAGCCCGATGCGGCTATCCCCTGGACGAGGGCCTCGATGGCTGCGGCATCCGGCCCGCGCCAGATGGCGAAGAAGGGGTGGGGCGCACCATGGAGGGTGGCAGCATCGGTCTCGCCCAGGGCGATGGGCTCCACCCCGAGGGCGGCGAGGTTGGCCATGCCTGTGCCAATGGCCTCGAAGAACTGCTGACGAGCCGTCTGGCTCAATGCCAGCCAGGCGGGAGTGGGGGTGTAGAGCTCTGTCAGATAGTGGGTCATAGGGGTTCCTTCGGGAGTTGGCCCTTGCGCAAGGTGCGCAAGGCGCGTTGACAAATCCGGGTTGTCGCGGGACTGGGGCTTTCGCGAGACCAGCGCGCGCAGAGGTCAGTGACCCACTGTGGCCTGTCTTTGCTCGCATCGTTCAGCCAGTTGGCAACGGAGTCCTGCACATAGAGGGCGGGATCGGCCTTGAGGGGCTCGAGCAGCATCAGGGCCTGCTCCGGCGCTTGTCGCAGGGACGCAAGATGGGTACACCAGACGCCGCGGGGCCGGGTCGCTTCGCTGGCAAAGCGTCGCAGCCGCTCGGACGGCTCCGCCGTCAAGGGCACCAGGGCGGCAATGGCCGCCTCCAGCTGCGCAGCAATGGTCGTTCGCATTGCGAGCCAGGCCCACTCGCGCACCCCAAAGTGCGGGTCATCGGCGAGGGGGCGAATGAGGGCCAGGCGGTCGCTGAGCGACAGTCCCTCGCTCGCGCCCACCATGAAACAGGCCCAGCCCCGCACGGTATCGGAGGGATGACGGCTGAGCGCCGCAAGATCCCTCGTGCCGTTCTCGGCCAGGAGCAGCCTGGCGGCCAGTGCCATGCGCCGGGTAATGCCCTCCCCGGATGCGGCGTGCATCGATGCCAGCGCCTGGGGCCCGAGCGAAGGCAGGGTGCACTGCATCAGGGCGGCAAAATCCACCGCTAGGCATTCGGTCAGGTTGCTTGCCTCAGCCTCTCCCCGGTTGAGCTGGGCGAGGCGTGAGGGGGCGATATCCGTGATGCGGCTGCGTGTCATGGGTGCTCCTCTGTGGCGGCCTCAGTGCAGCCTGCCCGGGATGAGATGACATTGAGCCAGGCCCGCTTGAGCAGGGCGCTCAGGGTTTCCCGCTCTGCCTGATCGAACCCGGCAAACAGGGAGCCTATCCACTGGCTGTGCTCATCGAGCAGGTGCTGCGCCAGGGCCTGGCCCTGCTCTGTCAGGCGCACCGAGATCTTTCGCCTGTCCAGGCTGTCGCTGTGGCGAGCCAACAGGCCGTCCCGTTGCAGCCCGTCGAGCAGGCCGGTGATGGTGGCCCGTGTGACCCCCGCCTTGTCGGCAAGCTCGTGGGGAGCCAACCCTTCTGGCAGGTCGCGCAGCAAAAACAGCAGCACGAACTTGCCTTCGGAGAGGCGGTGAGGGGCCAGGCGCGCCGCGCACGCCTGATCGATGGCAGCGGCGAGGGTCAACACCTCAAAGCAGACGCGCATGTTTTGGGTGTCCGCGTGTCCGCGGCGCTCTGCATCCTCGAGCAGGGCGAGGTGTTTCTGTTCCAGGGTGATCATGATGGTGAGTCTCGAATGACTTTGTATGGCGCCATACTATATGGCGCCAATCAAATGATCAACCACCCAAGCGCGCGACCGGAATGGTCCATGGCAACGGAGAGCGGGAGTGTGGCGATGGGGGGCCTTTGCAAGAGAAGGCGTTGCAAGAAAATCGGCCATCTTTGGCCGTCATTCCCTATAATGCCCCTCCTTTGTGGTCTGGGGGGAGTGTCCCGCAGTGAGCCACCGCAAGCCCGAATGTTGATAGAGACGATCCCATGCATACCCTGGAACAGCTTCGCGCAGGCGAACTCTGCGGCGCCCGCCACCTCAAACTTGCTGAAAACCTCGCGGTGTTCCCTCCCGAGATCCTGAGCCTCAAGGAGACCCTGGAGGTGCTGGATCTCACCGGCAACCAGCTGAGCGAGTTGCCTGACGCGCTGGCCGAATGCAAGAAGCTGCGCATCCTCTTCTGCTCCGAGAACAACTTCACCGAACTGCCCGAGGTGCTGGGGCGCTGCCCTGCGCTCACCATGGTGGGCTTCAAGGCCAACCGCATCGCGACCGTCCCGGCCACCTCCCTGCCCGCCAGATTGCGCTGGTTGATCCTGACCGACAATGCCATTGAACGACTGCCGGACGAGCTGGGGCAGTGTGACGCCCTGCAAAAGCTGATGCTCTCTGGCAACCGGCTACATGAGCTTCCCGAGACGCTTGCCGGTTGCCACCGTTTGGAGCTTTTGCGCATCGCCGCCAACCGCCTGCCAGCGCTGCCGAGCTGGCTGCCCTCGATGCCGCGTCTGTCCTGGCTGGCCTTTGCGGGCAACCCATTCTGTGATGAGCAGGCGTGTCTGAACGGCACATCGGAGCTCACTACCGAGATCCCCTGGCAGGCGCTCTCACTGGGGGATGTGCTCGGGGAGGGAGCATCCGGCGTCATCTATCGCGCCGAGTGGGCGGGTGCCGAAGGGCCCGGGGCGGTGGCGGTCAAGCTCTTCAAGGGGGCCGTCACCAGCGATGGCTTGCCCCTGAGCGAGATGACTGCGTCCCTGGCCGCCGGTCGTCATCCAAACCTGGTCGGTGTGATGGGGAGAGTGAGCGATCATCCCTCCGGCATCCCGGCACTGGTGATGCCCCTGATAGACCCCGCCTTCGCCACCCTGGCGGGCCCCCCGAGCCTGGACTCCTGCACCCGGGATGTCTATGGGGAGGATCTGAACTTCACCCCGGCCCAGGTGATGGCCATGGTGCAGGGGGTGGCTGCGGCCGCCCGGCACCTGCACGAGCGGGGCATCCTCCACGGCGATCTCTACGCACACAACCTGCTGTACTCCTTGCAGCCCGCGATGCCTCACTCGTCGCAGGAGGCGCCGGGCCGGGTGCTGCTCGGGGACTTTGGTGCCGCCTCCTGTTACGACCGCGCCGATGAGGTGCTGGCCGGGCGGCTGGAGCGCCTGGAAGTGCGGGCCTTTGGCTGCCTGCTGGCCGAGCTGCTGGCGCGCTGTAATGGGGGCGACGCCGACCTTGACCCCCTTCATCGACTGGCCAGAGAGTGCGGCTTTGAGGTGCCTTCCCGGCGACCCACCTTCGCGCAGATCCTGACCCGGCTGGCAGCGATGGCGACAAGCCTGCCTGGGGTCGTGGCCTGAGGCCTGCCCATCGTGGGCGTTCTCTTGCACAGGGGCGGGATCATGGGGCTTGCGCCACTTCGGTGAAGTTGTGATAGTGATGCACCATTGCAGATGACGAGAGGAAGATGATGGAAGCGGCATTTTGGCACCAGAAGTGGAAAGAGAACCGGATTGGCTTTCATCAGGCAGATTTCAACCGCTGGCTGCAATCCTGGTGGTCGGCCCAGCAAGGGAGCGACCCCGTGCTGGTGCCCCTTTGCGGCAAGTCCCGGGACATGCTCTGGCTGCGTGAGCAGGGGCATCCGGTGGATGGCTTCGAGCTCTCCGAGCTCGCCATTACCCAGTTTTTTGACGAGAACAACCTGAGTGCAGAGAGAAGCGAGGTGGGTCCCTATCAGTGCCACCGGCACGAGGATCTGCGCATCTATCAGGGGGACTTCTTCGCCGCTCCGGAGCTTGGTCAGCGTTATCGCCTGGTCTATGACAGGGCGGCCCTCATCGCCTTGCCGGGCGCCATGCGCCGCCAGTATGCCGCCCTGATGAGCCGCCTGGTGGAGGCGGGAGGGCAGGTGTTGCTGGTGACCCTCGAGTATCAGCCCGAGCAGCAGCTACAGCCGCCGTTCTCGGTAGGGGAGATGGAGGTGCGCACCCTGTTTGAGCGCGACTTTGGTGTCGAGGTGCTGGGCCGGGGGGCGGAGCTGGATCACCCCAGGGTGCTCTCGGGGCAGCTCTCCTATTTCGACGAGGTGGCTTACCGGCTGATCCGCCGGGGCTGAGAGGGCGCGAGGCCGATGCCAAGGAGGGAAGTGGCGCTTGTTTTACCTCCTTTGACATAGATCAACGTGGAAAATCAGGGAAATGCCTAAGATGAGGCTGTTTCTCAATCACTGCTGGTGCCGACCGGTGAGCTCTGGTTTGAACGCCGGTCGAACATCAACCCAGTGTCTGATTTTCACGCTCATGTTCACTTTTGGCGGCTCTGGTCGCAATTGATTATGGTTTTTCCAGCCGACTCCACGGGGTCGGCTTTTTATTGTCTGCGCGTTGCCAACAGGGGAGGTCAGCCTTCGAAGGTGGCGGCGTTGAGCCGAAATGCCCTGGGATCGTCGACAAACTGGCCGGTGATCCGCTCGTCGTGCTCGTGGCCTAGGCCATAGCTGCAGAGGATGAGGCGATTCGAGGTACGGGATCTCAGCTGGGTGATGAAGCGCACCAGATCGGCACGGCTGAGCCTGCCCACCTCCTCGCGTACCCGTTCGCGCTGATCAAAACCCAGATCCTTGTTGCCGATGCTGACCCAGAGCCGCTGGCCGCGGCTGCGCAGGTTGGCATCTCGCTCGCTGAGCTGGGCCTGCAACCCCGCCTTGCTCTCCTGCCACTGCTGCTCGGTGAACTCCAGCATGGCCAGCGGGAAGAGATCGATGAACTCCTCCACCGCATCCAGCAGGATCTGCGGCCCCGCCACCGGCGACTGGATATAGAAGATGAGACCGGGATGGCGGTTGAGGGGCAGGTTGCCGGCTCCCACCACGTAACCGAGCTGCTGGCGGGTGCGCAGCTCGTGGAAGAAGGTGGATGACATGATGTGGTTGGCCAGGGTGAAGCAGGCGAGATCCCGCGCCCGGGTGGTGCGCGACTGGTAGTAGACCAGCAGCGCCGAGTCCTCGTGATCGCACCCCTGCTCGCGAATGAGGGTGCCTCTGTCCTGGATGGAGATGAGGGGGCGGCGGGTCTCGGCGCTGGGCTGGCTGTTGGCACCGAGGTGGCGCTCCAGCAGGGCCGCGAGTTCGAGGGCCTCGGCGGCCGTCCAGTCTCCGTGTACCAGGGCCTCCAGATGCACCCTGGCAAAGAGCTCGGAGACGAAGCCGGGCATCTCGCCGAGTTCGACGGTGCGCAGGTGGCGCAACAGCTGCTCGAAGGGCGGGTTGTTGGGTTGCAGCAAACTGGTGAGCTGGTTGAACAACTGGGAGATGGGGCGGGTCTTGGACTGGTTCTCCCAGTTGCGGATAAGCTGCTCCTTGATCTCGCTAAAGCGGGCCGGATCCGGATACCCCAGGGTGCGGTTGCCGAGGATCATGTCGAGCAGCAGCGGTTGCTTGTCGGCAAAGCCGCTGAGGTTGATGGTAAAGCCCCCCTGATGGGCATAAATCTGGTAGCCAAGGCCCGCGAGCTCCGCCGGGTAGGTAAGGGCGTTGAGATGATCCGTGAGCAGTTCCACGGCCAGACGCGCCATGGCGATGTGACGCGGGCTCTTGACCGCATGTTCGCTGTCGACGGAGATGTAAAGGCTGCCCTTGGGCACGCTGAACTGATGCTCGTGCAGGTGCCAGAGCCGGAAACCGGGCCTGTCGATGAGGCAGGACGGCATGTCGGCGGGCAGCGCCGGCAGACGGGCGTCGAGGCGGGTGCTGATGAAGGGGTTGGGCGCCGGCAGGTGCAGGGCGGGATCCGGTTCACTCTGCTGCCAGCGGATCTTCTCGGCCTCGCTGATGCTCTGGACGCTGTAGGGTGTCTGGTACCAGCGGGCGAGGCGATCCGTACTCACTTCCGGGGCCTGGATGGTCACCCGCAGGTTGTGGGGGGTCAGCTTGGCGAGGAAGCGCCGGATCAGCGGCTCATCGAACTCGCGCATCATGTAGTCGCCGTAGAGCAGATCGTCCGGCCCGTAGCTGAACAGGTTGAGCACGAGGCCGGAGACGGTGTCGAGGGCCCGGCCCCGCTCCTGGAAGCGGAAGGCGGATTCCAGCACGCTGCGCTTCTCCTCATAGCGCCAGGCCTGCACCCCACCCCGCTCGATGAGCTTCAGATAGCCAAACAGGGCGGCGATGATCTCGTCCACATGCTCAAGCCCAAGGGGGGTGAGGCCAAAGCTCACGCCAAAGTCCTTGAAGTTGGCGCCGCTGATGCCGCCGCCGGCGGCGAGCTGATTGACCCAGCCCCGCCCCTTGAGCAGGGAGAGCAGGCTGCCTTCCCCCTCATAGCCGATGAGGTGGCTCAGGAAGGTGAGGGGTTTTTTGTCGTAATACTCATCCACGCACGGCAGCGGGAAGGTCAGCGCCAGCTTGCGGGTCTCCTTGACCGGGGTCAGCTGGATGCGAATGCCGAGATCATCGAGCCGGTAGAGAGGATGGCTCAGTACCGGAGGGCCGAGGTGGCGATCCGGAATGGCACCAAAGAAGCGATCACACCAGGCCAGTTGGGTCTCGATGGGTGCCGGTGAAAGCATGACCAGCGCCATGCGATCCGCACTGTAGTGGGTTTCGTAGAACGCAATGAGGTCCGAGCGCAGATCCCGGCCGGGGAGATCCGCCAGGGTGTCGAGGTTGCCCACCGAGAATTTGGAGAAGGGGTGGTCCGGATTGACCGTCTCCTTGTGCACCTGGTAGCCGCGGCGCACATCGTCCTGCAGCTTGAGGCGGTACTCGGAGTCCACCGCGTTGCGCTCCTTGTCGACCCACTCCGGTGCAAAGGTGGGGCAGATGAAGAACTGGGAGAACCGGTCGAGCCCCGCCTCGAAGAAGCCGTTGTCGATGTCGAAGAAGAAGTTGGTGAACTCGGTACCGGTCCAGGCGTTGTTGCTGCCCCCGTGACGGCTCATGAATTGCTGGTATTCACCGGGTTTGGGGTAGGTGCGGGTACCGAGAAACAGCATATGCTCGAGGAAATGGGCCATGCCCTGGCGATCCGCAGGATCGTCGAAGTGGCCGGTATTCACCGCCAGGGAGGCGGCGGATTTGTCGGTCTCGGGATCGCAGATCAACAGGACCCTGAGCCGGTTCGCCAGCTCCAGATAGTGATACTGCCGATGGTCGTTGGGACTGGCATATGGGCTCATTGGGGCGTGACTCGCGGTGAATTTATTTGAATTTAAACATGATTATCGACCTCGCTATCTCACGAGGCAAACCCTTTTCTGAGAGGTAGCGCAATTGTTTCCCCCGGCATGGCGGGGTAAGATCCCCCGGCTATTTAAACAGGCCCCCTGGGCGAGGTTGTAATGAAAATCTACATCATGCGTCATGGCCAGGCTGGCATGAACGCAAAGACTGATGAACAGCGTCCACTGACCGAACAAGGCATCGAAGAGTCCATCCACATGGCGGGCTGGCTGGCTCCCCAGCTGACCGGCTCCCTGAGCCTGGTGATCCACAGCAACTACCTGCGTGCCAGACAGACCTGGCAGGCCATCGCCCCCGAGCTGCCCGAGGCCCTCAAGATCGAGGAGAGTGGCGAGATCACCCCCTATGGCGATCCGGCCTTCGTGGCGAGCTACCTCACCGCGCTGGCGGCGGAGCATGACAACATCCTGATGGTCAGCCACCTGCCGCTGGTGGGGTATCTGGTCCAGAGTCTCTGCCCGGCAGCAGGGGCGCCCATGTTCGCGACGTCCGGGCTGGCCTGCATCGAATGGCAAGATGGCAAAGGAGTCTTGCTCTGGCTGGAAGGACCGCATACAATACGGTAAAAGTTAATAATAAGTTACAGTTTGGTTTTTTGGGGAAGAGAGAGTCGAATTTTCCGGTTTTTTATATAAATTTAACGGAATTATTTCGCATAAGCTGCTGTCATACGGATACAACTTCAAGAGGTTGCAAACGATGAGAGTGTTCAAGAAGTACCTGCCACTGATGGTGGCAAAACATGTCAAAACCTTCTTCAAGGGGCGGATTTACATCCACGGCAGGGGGCGCTTCGATTTCCAGTCGGGCTTGCTGATGATGCCATTGCAAGCCGACATTCCCCATCGCCAGACGGTGCTCGAGGTCAATGAACTGATTTCAAGGCTCCACATGGATGCCGCCTGAGGCGCCTCAGGCTGACCCTGGTCCCCCTCATGCCCGCCCCTGTGCGGGCATGATTGTTGATGGCGCCTGGGCGCGGCGCCAACCGTTCGCGTCATGGCGCTTCTTCCTGCGTTGGCAGGCTTGCTTATCCTGATTGCCTCTCTATACTCGCGCGCAATACCCGCCTTTTTATTCTGGATATCGCAATGCCCCTTGCCTTCCTGTTTCCCTTCTCCTGCATGGCCATCTGGGCTGGCAATGGCATCGTCAGCAAGCTGGCGGTCGGGGTGTTGTCTCCAGCAGCGCTCGCCTGGTCGCGCTGGATGGTGGCGGCCCTGGTGCTGACCCCGTTTCTGGCTCACCGGGCCTGGCGCGAGCGCCGCAAGCTGCGGGCCGGTTTCTCGAAGCTGGCGATGCTGGCCCTGCTCGGCATGGTCTTGAACCAGACCTTTGGCTATTACGCGGCCCAGACCCTGGGGGCCACCGAGATTGGCCTGATGATGGGGCTGACCCCCTTGATGACAGTGCTGCTCAGCATCTGGTTGCTGCGCGAGCGGCCCACCTGGGGGGCGCTGCTGGGAGGCGCCATCTCCATTCTGGGGCTGGCGATTTTGTTGGGGCAGGGGGATCCGGCCCGGCTGCTGACCCAGGGCATCCATATCGGTTCCGTCTACATGCTGCTCTCGGCGGCCACCTATGCGCTCTACAGCGTGCTGCTCAAGCGCTGGGATCTGGGGCTGGACAACTGGTCCATGCTCTACGGCCAGGTGCTGTGCAGCCTCCTGTTCCTCACCCCCTTCTATCTGTTGGTGGACGGGCACTGGCCCGATGGCAGCGCCCTCTGGCTCATCCTCTATGCGGGGATCCCGACCTCTGCCCTCTCGCCCTGGCTCTGGATGCAGGGCATTGCCCTGCTCGGGGCGAGCCGCACCGCCATCTTCATGAACCTGTTGCCGGTCATGACGGCCGCCCTTGCCATCAGCTGGCTCGGGGAGCGGCTCACCAGCTATCACCTCATCGGTGGCGGCATGACCCTGATGGGGGTGTTGCTGGCGCAGTTGCTGGTCAGGCCCGTGACGGTGCGAAGACGCGCCCGGCTCGCGGTGGCGGGCTGTCAGGAGAAGTAGGATAAAAAAAGACCGCCCACGAGGCGGTCTTTTTGGTTCGGTGCACAGCGTCACTGCGCCGTCAGATAGAGATCCTTGGCATAGACCAGGTCTTGCGGGTTCTGGTAGGGGTAGCCCTTGACGTTGGGTTTGAGCAGCCGAGATTTCACGTAGAAGTAGACAGGTGCGATGGGGGCCTCCTCGTCGATCAGCACCTCGGCCTGCTGATAGAGGCGGTTGCGCTCGGCCGGATCCTTGGCGTCATGGGCCTTGGCCAGGAGGGCGTCGTACTCCTTGTTGAACCACTTGCCGCTGTTGGCGCTGCTGCTGGAGGTCATGATGTCGAGGAAGGTGGAGGCATCGTTGTAGTCTCCGTTCCAGGAGTAGCGGCTCACCCCGAAGTCACCCTCGTTCAGGGCCGACACCATGGTCTTCCACTCCATGTTGTTGAGCTCCGCTTTGACCCCCAGGTTGTGCTTCCACATGGAGGAGATGGCGAGCGCTATCTTCTTGTGCCCCTCGTTGGTGTTGTAGAGGATGTCCACCGTCAGCGGCTTGTCCGGGCCGTAACCCGCCTCGCCGAGCAGCGCCTTGGCCTGCTTGATGCGCTCTTCCTTGCTCATCAGCTCGCTGGCGGGGCGTTTGAGCTCGAAGCCGTCCACGCTCGGCGGGGTCAGGCTGAAGGCCGAGAGCTGCCCCTGTCCCAGGATCTTCTCCGTGATTGTGTCCCGGTCGATGGCAAGAGAGAGTGCTTTGCGCACCCTGACGTCGTCAAAGGGTTTGCGCTGGGTGTTGAAGACGTAGTAGTAGGTGGCGAGCATGGGGGCGCTCACCAGCTCCTCCGGGCTCTGGCGCTTGATCTGCTGATACTGCTCCAGGGGATAGGTGGTGTAGTGCAGCTCGCTCGCACGATAGCGGTTGTAGGCCGCGGTATCGGAGACGATCTCCAGATAGATCACCTTGTTCAGCACGGTGTGCTCGTTGTCCCAGTAGTGGGGGTTGCGCTCGGCGATGAGGCGCTCGTTCGGGGTCCACTCCTTGAGGGCGAAGGCGCCGTTGGAGACGATGTTGGCCGGTTTGACCCACTCATGACCGAACTTCTCGATGGTGGCCTTGGGCGCCGGGAAGGTGGTGTAGTGGGAGAGGGTCTTGAGGAAGAAGGGGACCGGGTTTTTCAGGGTGATCTGCAGGGTGTAGTCATCGAGCGCCTTGATCCCCAGGGCATCCGGGCTCTGCTTGCCCTGCACCACGTCGCTGGCATTGGCGACGCCGGTCAGCTCGATGAACCAGGCGTAGTTGGAGGCGTTCTTGGGGTCCGCCGCCCGCTGCCAGCCATAGACGTAGTCCGCCGCCGTCACCGGCTCGCCGTTGGACCATTTGGCATCGGGTCTGAGCTTGAAGGTGTAGACGGTGCCCGTGGCATCGAGCTCGTAGCCAAGGGCGCCCGCCGCCTGCAGCTTGCCGTTGCCATCCAGGGTATAGAGCCCCTCGAACAGATCGTTGACGACGTCGCTGCCCGCGCTCTCTTCCACCATCTGGGGATCGATGGAGGCAGGCTCGGTGCCGATGTTGCGCACGAACACTTGCTGGGTGGCTGGCAGAAGCTGGGTGCCTTCAGGCACCTGGGCGGCGAGGACGGGGAGGGTGAGCAGAGCGGCAACCGCCCCGGCGATAAGCGACTTTTTCATTGAATATCCTTATGTTTTTTTGCTTCCAAAGCGCAGCCAGTGTGCGGGATTGGGGGGCAGATCTCAAGAGGGGAGCCTCTGGCGCAACATTGCCGGGCGCCAGGGGGAGCAAGGCGGGCCGCCGCGTCGGCCCGGATGCATTCTTGTCACGAATTAACCCCCCAAAAGATGCCGGATGGCACCCTTGTTTCACGGCGAAAGCCCGTGGTGGCGCGGTTTTCTGGCGATTTAAAGAACGGCTTAATTCGCTGCAAAAACAAAAAACAGGCGTTACATTGGGTTACAAAACAACGCTGCCGGGGATCGGCACTTTTTTTGCCGACACTTGCAAACGTTTTCAACGGCCAACGGAAACGATCTTAAAGGAACAAGAATGCGAAACATGATCACCATGGGCGAGTTCATCGTCAAAAAGCAGGCGGACTACCCGACCGCGACCGGCGAGCTGACCTCCTTGCTCAGCTCCATCCGCCTGGCCGCCAAGGTGGTGAACCGGGAGATCAACAAGGCGGGTCTGGCGGACATCATCGGCTCCATCGGCGCCGAAAACGTGCAGGGCGAGGTGCAGCAGAAGCTGGACGTCTATGCCAACGAGCGCTTCAAGGCGGCGCTGGAGGCCCGTGGCGAGGTGTGCGGCATGGCCTCTGAGGAGGAGGAGGACTTCGTCTCCTTCGATTCCGAGCTCTCTCGTCACTCCAAGTACGTGGTGCTGATAGACCCCCTCGACGGCTCCTCCAACATCGACGTCAACGTCTCGGTCGGGACCATCTTCTCCATCTACCGCCGGGTCAGCAAACCGGGCGCCGGGGTCACTCTGGAGGACTTCCTGCAGCCGGGTCACCGTCAGGTCGCGGCGGGCTACGTGGTCTACGGCTCCTCCACCATGCTGGTCTACACCACCGGCTTTGGGGTCAACGGCTTCACCTATGACCCCTCCATCGGCTGCTTCTGCCTCTCCCACGAGAACATCCGCATTCCGGAGGAGGGCAAGATCTACTCCATCAACGAGGGCAACTACATCAAGTTCCCGGACGGGGTGAAGAAGTACCTGAAATACTGCCAGGAGCGTGACGAGGCGACTCACAGGCCCTATACCTCCCGCTACATCGGCTCCCTGGTGTCGGATTTCCACCGCAACCTGCTCAAGGGGGGCATCTACATCTACCCGTCCGGCACCAACTCCCCGAACGGCAAGCTGCGCCTGCTCTATGAGTGCAACCCCATGGCCTTCCTGGTGGAGCAGGCCGGTGGCAAGGCGTCCGATGGCTTTGGCCGCATCATGGACATCCAGCCTACCGCTCTGCACCAGCGCACCCCCTACTTCGTCGGGTCCACCAGGATGGTGGAGCGGGCCGAGGCCTTCATGCGGGAGTTCTCCGCCCACGAGGATCCGGCCAACCAGGGCTAAGCCCGGGCCAGCGTCCCTTCGTCACGGGAGCCGTCAAGGCTCCCGTTTTTATTGGCGTGCAGGCGGATGTAGCCAGGTTGATATGCTGACGGACTGACGGACTGACGGACTGACGGACTGACGGACTGACGGACTGACGGACCGACGCGGCGCCTCGGCGGTCGCGGTGCAATGGCTGGTGGCCCCTGGCCGGGATACCTGGTCTGGATACCTGGTCTGGATACCTGGGCGGGATAAATACGGCACGGGCCATCTGCGGGGCTATCGAGGCGCGTTGACCCCGTTTTTGCCCACGATCATCCCCACATCCATCTGTTTTTCAGATGGGTTATGACTCAATGCATCGTATCAACAGATGGATTCGGCGGCAAAATGGTGCTGCCAGGAGGGCGAACCGAGGCATCGGGAGGCAAGAAGGCGGGCCGGGGGCGAGATGCCGCCCCTTGCCAGCAACGAAACGGGAGCCCTGGGGCTCCCGTTGTTGTAGGCGGCAGGTCGCGCCCTGCTGACGTCATGCTTTCCCTCAGGGGGTGGCATGGCGGGCGAGATCCGCCAGCAGGCCGTCCACCAGTTTGAGGCGCATGGCCCTGTCCTGGGTCGGTACTTGGAAGCGCAGCCGGGTCGGCCCGTCCATCTTGTAGATGCGCGGCTGCTCCGAGAGCAGCTTGACCAGATAGGCCGGGTTGACCTTGGTTTCCTGGGTAAAGTCCAGATAGCCGCCGCGCTCGCTCATCTCCACCCGGCGAATCCCCAGCGCCGTGGCGCGCTGGCGGAAGGCGGCCAGCTCCATCAGCGTCTTGGTCGGCTCCGGCAAGAGGCCGAAGCGATCGATGAGCTCCACTTTGAGCTCCCGCAGCTCCTGCTCGTCGGCGGCACTGGCGATGCGCTTGTACATGGAGAGGCGCATGTTGACGTCCGGGATGTAGTCGTCCGGGAGCAAGGCGGGCAGGCGCAGCTCCACCTCGGTGTGCTGGCTCATGAGCTGCTCCAGCGACGGC
Source organism: Aeromonas sp. s9 (assembly GCF_040907765.1). Classification (NCBI taxonomy): domain Bacteria; kingdom Pseudomonadati; phylum Pseudomonadota; class Gammaproteobacteria; order Aeromonadales; family Aeromonadaceae; genus Aeromonas; species Aeromonas sp. s9. Next base: position 59,761 of record NZ_JBFOCK010000081.1, on the reverse strand, counting down.
TCCTTGCCATGTTTGAGCGCCTCCACCGCCTGCTCCAGCATCTCCATGTAGAGGGTGAAGCCCACCGATTCGATCTGGCCGCTCTGATCGTCGCCCAGCAGCTCGCCCGCGCCCCGGATCTCCAGATCGTGGGTGGCGAGCGCAAAGCCGGCGCCGAGATCTTCGAGGGACGCGATGGCCTCCAGCCGCTTGGCCGCATCCTTGGTCATCAGCTTGGGATGGGGGGTGAGCAGGTAGGCATAGGCCTGGTGGTGGGAGCGCCCGACCCGGCCCCGCAGCTGGTGCAGCTGGGCCAGGCCAAGGTGATCCGCCCGGTCCATGATGATGGTGTTGGCGCTCGGCACGTCGATGCCGGTCTCGATGATGGTGGTGCACACCAGCAGGTTGAAGCGCTGGTGGTAGAAGTCCGACATCACCCGCTCGAGCTCCCGCTCGCGCATCTGGCCGTGGGCGATGCCGATGCGCGCCTCCGGCACCAGCTCGGCAAGATCGGCGGCGCACTTCTCGATGCTCTCCACGTCGTTGTGCAGGTAGTAGACCTGGCCGCCACGCTTCAACTCCCGCAGTACCGCCTCGCGCACCACCGCCGGCTCGTGCTGGCGCACGAAGGTCTTGATGGCGAGCCGCTTGGCGGGCGGGGTGGCGATGATGGAGAGATCCCGCATGCCGGACATGGCCATGTTGAGGGTGCGGGGAATGGGGGTGGCGGTGAGGGTGAGGATATCCACGTCGGCGCGCAGCGCCTTGATCTTCTCCTTCTGGCGCACCCCGAAGCGGTGCTCCTCGTCGACGATGAGCAGCCCCAGATCCTTGAAGGTGAGCTCGGCGCCGAGCAGCTTGTGGGTGCCGATGATGATGTCCACCTTGCCCTCGGCCATCTCCTTCATCACCGCGCTCTGCTCCTTGGCGGAGCGGAAGCGGCTCAGCACCTCCACCCGCACCGGCCAGTTGGCGAAGCGGTCGCGGAAGTTGTCGTAGTGCTGCTGGGCGAGCAGGGTGGTGGGCACCAGCACCGCCACCTGCTTGCCGCCGTGCACGGCCACAAACGCCGCCCGCATCGCCACTTCGGTCTTGCCAAAGCCCACGTCGCCGCACACCAGCCTGTCCATGCTCTTGGCCTGGCACATGTCGCCGAGCACCGCATTGATGGCGTTGAGCTGATCCTCGGTCTCCTCGAACGGGAAGCTCGCGGCAAACTGGCGGTAGGCCTCCCGGTCGTGTTTGAAGGCAAAACCGTGACGGGCTGCCCGCATGGCATAGACATCCAGCAGCTCGGCCGCCACGTCCCGCACCTTTTCCGCCGCCTTGCGCCGCGCCTTGACCCAGGCCTCGCCGCCGAGCTTGTGGCTGGGCGGGTTGTCGGAGCCGGTGTAGCGGCTGATCAGGTGCAAACTGGTGACCGGCACGAACAGCTTGTCGCCGCCGGCGTATTCCAAGGTCAGAAACTCGGTGGGCAGGCCGCCTGCGTCTATGGTCTCGAGCCCCAGGTAGCGACCGACCCCGTGATCCAGGTGCACCACCGGCTGGCCCTGGGTCAGCTCGCCCAGGTTTCGGATCACCGCATCCGAGCTCAGGTTCTTGTTCTTGTCCCGCTGGCGCTTGCTGCGGATCTTGCCGCCGAGCAGCTCGGCTTCGGTGATGAGGGCAAGGGGCGTCTGGCCGGGCTCTTGCAGCAGGAAGCCCCGCTCCAGGGGGCAGACCAGCAGCCCGTGGCGCTCATCGCTCGAGAGGAAGGCGTCGAGGGAGGCAAACTCCCGGGGTTGCAGGTTGATCCGTGCGAGCAGATCCCCGAGCCCCTCGCGCCGCCCCTCGGACTCCACCGCAAACAGGGTGCGCCCGGCAAAGCCTTGCAGGAACTGGCTGAGGGCCAGCAGCGGCTGCTCCTTGCTGTGATCGAGCTGAAGATCCGGTAGCGCCGAGAGAGGCAGGTCGTGCTGCCCCGCATCACCGGCGGTGGGGGCCTCCTGCAGCCGTACGGCCGCGTACTGACCCAGAGCGGCAAACAGCTGCTCCACCGGCAGATAGATCTGCTGGGGCGGCAGCAGGGGACGGGTGTTGTCCCAGCGCCTGTCTTCATAGCGCTGGCCGATGTCGTTCCAGAAGCGCTGGGCCGCGGGGTAGATCTCCCCCACGGTGAGCAGCAGGGTGTTGCCTGGCAGGTAGTCAAACAGGCTGGCGGTCTGGTTGAAGAAGAGCGGCAGGTAGTATTCGATGCCGGCGGGCCAGCGCCCCTTGCTCACCTCCTGATAGACGGAGCCCTCGGCCCGGGAGATCTCGAACTGTTCGCGATACTGGCCACGAAACAGCTCGATGGCCCCCTCGTCGGTGGGAAATTCCCGGGCGGGCAGGAGGCTCACCGACTTCACCGGCTCGCTGGAGCGCTGGGTCTCGGGGTCGAACGGGCGGATGGAGTCCACCTCGTCGTCGAAAAAATCAATGCGATAGGGGCGGCTGCTCCCCATGGGGAAGAGATCCAGCAGGGAGCCGCGGGCGGCGAATTCGCCGTGCTCCAGCACCTGTTCCACCGCCACGTAGCCCGCCTCCGCCAGACGCCCGCGCAGCTGCTGCAGGTTGAGGCGCTGGCCGCTTGTGACCATCAGGCTGTATTTGTCGAGATAAGCCTGGGGCGCCGTGCGCAGCATCAGGGTGGAGATGGGCACGATGAGCACGCCGTGGCGCATCTGCGGCAACTGGTAGAGGGTCTCGAGGCGCTGGGAGATGATGTCCTGATGGGGAGAGAAGCTGTCGTAGGGCAGGGTCTCCCAGTCCGGAAACAGCAGCACCGGGCAATCCTGACCCGCCAGCAGGAACCCCAGTTCCTGTTCAAGGCGCAGGGCGCTCGGGGTATCGGCGGTGACCAGCAGGACGGGTCTTCGGGCTTCCCGGGTGAGGCGGGCGGCAACCAGAGCCAGGCTGCTGCCGGCCAGCTGGCCGAACGTTGTCTTCTGGCCCGCTTTGGCGGGCAAGGCGGGGAGGGTCATTGGCATCATCGGAGTCTTTTACTGTTGGCGTTCTTTTGACATGGACCTGGGTTAGCGCTGACGTTCCTGGGCACGCAGCTTGAGCTGTTTCGACTGCACATGCAGGCTGGCGCGCACCAGCAGCTCCCGGTCATCCTCGCGGATGCGCACGTAGTCGAGCACGACGTGGGTGCCGTGCTCTCCGGCGTCCCGCTGCACAACCTCGCCGTAGCAGTAGACGGCGGAGGCCTCTTCCCGCAGGAAAATCTTGAGCCGCACTATCTGGTGCAGGGCGGGGGCCTCCCCGTGCCCCTGGTGGGGGTGCAGGTAGGTGAGCTGCCCGGCGCCAAAGCGCAGGGTGTGGAAGCGGTGCTCGGGGTGATCCTGGGCCGCCAGCACATAGCCCATGATCATGTCGATCTTGCGGGACTGCTGGTTGATGATCTCGACCAGATCGTGCATGGACTCGTTCTGGCTGCGCAGCAGCCGGCTGCTCACCAGATCGATGGAGGTGATGGCGGAGGCGATGCGAAACGGCTCGGGCAACTCGGCCTCCAGGGCCTCCAGCGTCGGCAGACGAAAGTCGGCCGGCATGGGGATCACATTGACCGGCGTGGCATGGGTGACGCTGAAGAACTGTTCCTGCATGGAGGCTATCCCTTGTTGTCATAGACGGTTTCCCTTTATTATCCGGTATCTTATTTCGTTGGCAACGTAGATATCCTTGAAGACCGGACTTTTTCAGCCACTGTCGCTGGCCATCGGCCTGCGTTATGCAGGCTCGCGACGCAGTAACCGCTTCGTCTCCTTTATCTCCCTGTTCTCCACCTTTGGCATCGCCATCGGGGTCGCCGCCCTGATGGTGGTGATCTCGGTGATGAACGGGTTCGAAGGCCAGCTCAAGGGGCGCATCCTCGGTGTGATCCCCCATGTGGTGGTGACCAATCAGGCCGGACGCATCGAGGCCGAGCCCGAAGGTCTGCCCGACCTGGCCCGCTTGCCCCACGTGGTGGCCACGGCCCCCATGCTCGACAGCGAAGGCATGCTGCAAAGCCCGGGTCAGCTCACCGGCGTGAGCGTGCAGGGGATCGATCCCGCCCGCTGGCCCAAGGATGACATCCTGCACGCCCAGATGCTGGGAGGGCGCCTTGACAGCCTGCAGGCCGGTGAATACCACATCGTGCTGGGGCAGGGGGTGGCCAGCCGACTCAAGGTCTCCATCGGCGACCAGGTGCGTCTCATCCTGACCGAAGGTACCCGCTTTACCCCCTTTGGCCGGGTGCCGGCCCAGCGTCTTTTCACCGTCTCCGGCATTTTCGGGGTCGGCGCCGACGTGGACAGCCAGGTGGCCCTGATTGCCCTGGGGGATGCCCAGCGCATGCTGCGCCTGCCCGCAGACAAGGTGGGCGGCATCCGCCTCTGGCTGGACGATCCCTTCGCCGCCGACGAGGTGGTGAAGACCGCGTTGCCGGACGGGCTGGAGTGGCAGGACTGGCGCCGCGAGCGCGGCGAGCTGTTCCAGGCGGTGGCCATGGAAAAACGGATGATGGGGCTGATGCTGGTGCTGATCATCGCGGTCGCCACCTTCAACATCCTCTCCGCCCTGGTGATGGTGGTCACCGACAAGGAAGGGGAGGTGGCCATCCTGCGTACCATGGGCATGAGCGAATCCGGCATCGTCAAGATCTTCATGGTGCTGGGGGCGTCGAGCGGCGTAATCGGCGCCCTGTTCGGGGGGCTGGCGGGGCTGGCGCTCTGCTTTGGCCTCAATCCTCTGCTCAATGCCCTTGGGCTCAACCTCTATATGGCGGCAGGGGGCAGCGGTCTGCCGGTCATCGTCGAGCCGGCCCAGGTCATGACCATTTTGCTGGGCGCCGTGCTGCTCAGCTTCAGTGCCACCCTTTACCCGGCCTCCCGCGCGGCCCGGGTCAAACCGGCGGAGGCGCTGCGTTATGAATAATTCATCTTCTGTTGTTACAGGTGCAAGTGGAGCCCCCGTTATGAATCAATCCGTCTCCTGCGAGCCGCTGCTGCGCTGTCAGGCCCTCAATCATGTCTACAAAGAGGGCAATCTGGAGACCCAGGTACTCAAGGGGATCGAGCTGGACGTCGCCCCCGGGGAGATGCTGGCGGTGGTGGGGAGCTCGGGCTCCGGCAAGACCACCCTGCTGCACCTGATGGGGGCGCTGGACAACCCTTCCAGCGGCGCCGTGCTGTTCAAGGGGCAGGACATCCATGGCTGGGACAGCCGCACCCAGGCGAGGTTTCGCAACCAGGAGCTGGGTTTCGTTTACCAGTTCCACCACCTGCTCTCGGAATTCAGCGCGCTGGAAAATGCGGCCATGCCGCTGCTGATCGCCGGTGAGTCGGTGGCCAGCGCCACCGAGAAGGCGAGCAAGATGCTGGGGCGGGTGGGGCTCTCCCACCGTCTCAACCACAGACCGTCCGAGCTCTCCGGTGGTGAGCGCCAGCGGGTGGCCATCGCCCGTGCCCTGGTCAACGAACCCAGCCTGGTGCTGGCGGACGAGCCCACCGGCAACCTGGATCATGCCAGCGCCACCGCCGTCTATGAGCTCTTGTGCGAGCTCAACCGCGAGCTTGGCACCGCGTTCGTGGTGGTGACCCATGACTTGAGCCTGGCCGCCAAGCTCCACCGCCGGGTCACCCTGGTGAGCGGCATCATGGCGGAGGTCGCCTGATGTTCAAGCCGCTGCCCCTGTTCCTGGGCCTGCGTTACAGCCGCTCCCGCCGCCGCAACGGCTTCATCGCCTTCATTTCGGCCTCCTCCCTCATCGGGATCGCCCTCGGGGTGATGGCCCTCATTCTTGGCCTCTCCGCCATGAACGGGTTCGAGCGGGAGCTCAAGAACCGGGTGCTCTCCGTGGTCCCTCACGGCGAGCTCATCGGCATGGAAGCGCCGCTGCCTGACTGGCCGCGGCTCAGGGACTACCTGCTGGCCCAGCCCGGGGTGGAGGCGGCTGCGCCCGTCATTCGCCTGGACGGCCTGCTGGAGCACGGCTCCGCCCTCAAGGGGGTCCAGCTGCGTGCGGTGCTGCCGGAGCTGGAAGCCAATCTCTCCGATGCGGGCAACTTCATGACGGGTCGGGGCCTTCGCGAGCTGCAGGCGGGTGAACACGGAGTAATCCTCGGCAAGATCATCGCCGACAAGCTGGGGGTCAAGACAGGGGACACCGTCACCCTGCTGCTGCCCCAGGCGGGTGATGCCGCCGGCATCAAGAACCCGAAACGGGAGGCGCTCACCGTGGTAGGGCTGCTCGAGATCGGTGGCCAGCTCGACGGCCTGCTCGGCTTCATGCACCTGGCGGACGCCCAGGCCATCACCGGCATGGGCAGCGCGGTGGAGGGGTTCAGCCTCAAGGTGAGCGACGTGCTCAAGGCCCAGTCCATTACGGTGGCGGCGGCCCAGAAATTTCCGCACTACGTCTATATCAGTAGCTGGATGAGCCGTCAGGGTTATCTCTATCAGGACATCCAGATGGTGCGCACCGTGATGTACGTGGTGATGCTGATGGTGGTGGCGGTGGCCTGCTTCAACATCGTCTCCACCCTGGTGATGGCGGTGAATGAGAAGCGCAGCGAGATTGCCATCTTGAAGACCATGGGGGCGAGCCCGGGCCAGATCCGGCTTACCTTCGTCATCCAGGGGATGGTGAACGGGGTGGCGGGAGCCTTGCTAGGCGCCCTGCTGGGCGGCCTGCTCTCCAGCAAGCTGACCCAGATCCTGAGCGCCATCGAAGGAGTGATCGGGCACCGTTTCCTCAATCCGGACATCTACTTCATCGACTTCCTGCCGACCGAGCTGCACATGCAGGACTTGCTCATCGTGACCGGCGCCGCCATCCTGATGAGCCTGGTGGCGACCCTCTATCCCGCCTGGCGGGCGAGCGGCCTGGTGCCGTCCCGGGAGCTGGGGCATTGATACCCATGGATGTGATAACGGGCCCTGCGGGGCCCTTTTTATTGTCACTCTTTTGTGGGGAACCCCCCGAAGTGGCGGTTATCGAGGCAATACGCAGGAGGAGATGATGCCCGGTGCCGTGTTGATGGCATCAATGGGCATTCAACTCATCGAGAGGCAGTGAAAAACTCCCCACGAAGACATCGATGAAGTAGCGCATGGCGGGGTTCATCCTGGCGTCCAGCATCTGCTCGAGGCGCTTTCGCGCGGGCTCGAACTCCCGGTTGCCGACGCTCAGCTCCTCCAGACACTTGGTGTAGGCACAGAGGGTGTCTGCATCCTTCACCAGGCTGGTGAGGGCCTCGTCCTGGGCGCCGGAGTCGAGCAGGGGGCGAAAGTCCTCGACCAGCTCAGGCGGCAACATGCCCAGCAGGCGCTGCTCGGCGGCAAGCTCAATCTTCTTGTATTCACGGGCGATTTCGGGATTGAAGTACTTGACCGGGGTGGGCAGATCCCCGGTCAGCACCTCGCTGCTGTCGTGGTAGAGGGCCATGACGGCGGCCCGGTCTGCATCCACCTGAGCGCCGAACAGGCGATTGCCGATAAGGCCGAGGGCGTGGGCCACCATGGCAACCTGCAAGCTGTGCTCGGCGATGTTTTCGGGCTGGATGTTGCGCATCAGGGGCCAGCGGTAGATGAGGCGCATACGGGCGAGGTTGGCAAAAAAATGGCTGGGCAGCATGAAAGACCTCGAATGGGGCAATGAAAAAGGGCAGACCCTAGTCTGCCCTTTTTTCCACCCGCAAGGATAGTCTGAGATGGGCTGTCAGCGGATGTAGCGGCCCGATTCGGCCTCGTGGTTGGTCACTATCATCTGGCCGATGGGGGCAAGGCTGATGAGGGCCAGCTTGAGGTGCTGGATGCCGAACGGGATGCCGACGATGGTGACGAAACAGGCCAGCGCCGAGGCGATGTGGCCGATGGCCAGCCAGACCCCGATGAGCACAAACCAGAGAATGTTGCCAATCAGCCCCAGGGCACCGGTGCCGATGTCGCTCTGGCCCGTCATGCTCTTGCGGTTCACCGCCTGCTTGCCAAACGGGAAGAAGGTGAAAGTGCCGATGACGAAGCAGGCGCGTCCCCAGGGGATCCCGATGAGGGAGATGAAGCAGAGCAGCCCCGCCAGCCACCAGGCCAGCCCCATGAAGACGCCTCCCAGCACGAACCAGAGCAGATTGAACAAGAAGCGGAAAAAGGACATGTGGGTGACTCCAGCAGCACGTAAATTGGTTGTCACCATAGCGAGCCCTGCCGGGGGACGCAATGGCGCAGGCGAGAAGGTGGACAATTTGGGTCGCAGCACGCCATTTTTGTGCCTGATTGGCGGCGGATGGCGATCAAAATGGCCCGTTCGCCGTGAAAAAGAGTGAGCCAGTGCAAATTATTGCGGATGGAATGCTTGAACTCGGTGCAAGGCTTCCCCATATAGGAGAAAGTCTTGCGCAAATTGTGCTGTCTGTGCCCCGGATGGGGGATGTGCGGCTCGACGCGACCACTGCACGCCGCTATAATGTCGCGTCATATTTTCTCATCACAAAGACAGTCGTTGTCTTTATAAACAGGAAGACTCCGGGCTTGCCCGGGGGCAATAAAGGGTCAGCACGCAGTGCTGAGTTGAACGAGGTAAAAGAATGCAAGTTTCTGTAGAGACAACCCAGGGTCTGGAACGCCGTCTTACCATCACTGTACCGGCCGCTACCGTTGACGCCGCCGTGCGCAAAGAATTGAATGGCCTGGCCAAAACCCGTCGCATCGACGGTTTCCGTCCTGGCAAGGCTCCGGTTGCCATCATCAAGAAGATGTTCGGTGCCATGGCTCACGCCCGCGTTGCCGATGAAATGATGCAGAACAACTTCATCAAGGCCATCATCGAGAACAAACTGAGCCCGGCTGGCGCCCCGACCATGGATCCGAAAGAGATCAAAGAAGGTCAGGATTTCGAGTTCACCGCCACTTTCGAAGTGTATCCGGAGTTCGAAGTTGCCGGTCTGGAGAGCATCAAGGTCGAGAAGCCGGTTGCCACCGTTAAGGACAGCGACCTGGAAAACATGATCGACACCCTGCGCAAGCAGCACGCCACCTGGACTGAAGCCGCTGTGGCTGCCGCCAACGGCATGCGTGTGACCATGGACTTCGTCGGTTCCATCGACGGTGAAGAGTTCGACGGTGGCAAGGCTGAAGGCTTCACCCTGGAACTGGGCGCTGGCCGCATGATCCCGGGCTTCGAAGACGCCATCCTGGGCAAGAAAGCGGGCGACGAGTTCACCATCGAGGTGACTTTCCCGGCTGACTACCACGCCGAAGCCCTGAAGGGCAAGGCTGCCAAGTTTGCCTCCAAGCTGCACAAGGTTGAAGAGCAAGTGCTGCCCGAGCTGACCGAAGAGTTCGTCAAGCGTTTCGGCATCGAGAGCGGCAGCGTTGAAGAGCTGAAGGCTGAAGTGCGCAAGAACATGGAGCGCGAACTGGCCCAGGCCCTGAAAAACAGCGTGAAAGAGCAGGTACTGAACGGCCTGGTTGAAGCCAACCAGATCGATCTGCCGAAGGCTGCTGTTGCCCAGGAAATCGACACCCTGCGTCAGCAGGCTCTGCAGCGCTTCGGTGGCTTCCAGGGCGGCAACGCCCCCGAGCTGCCGGCCGAGCTGTTCCAGGCCCAGGCCGAGCGCCGTGTCCGCGTTGGTCTGCTGCTGGGTGACGTCATCCGCACCAACGAGATCAAGGCTGACGACGCCCGTGTGACCAGCATCATCGAGTCCATGGCCACTGCCTACGAAGATCCGAAAGAAGTGATCGAGTACTATCAGCAGAACGAGCAGATGCTGAACGGCGTGCGCAACCTGGCCATTGAAGATCAAGCCATCGATCTGATCCTGTCCAAGGCGCAAGTCACCGAGAAAGAAGTTGCCTTCGACGAAGTGATCAACAAGTCCGGTGCCGCTGCCTAAGAACATTTGACTTAAGGTCAAAACTGTTAAGTATAATGGCTCGTGTGATCTCCACTCGGGCCATTTTATTTTAGGGACAATGCCTTATGTACAAGAACTATAACGATGTGACTGAATCCCCACGCAATGCGCTCATCCCGATGGTGGTAGAGCAAACCGCGAAAGGGGAGCGTTCCTACGACATCTATTCCCGTCTGCTGAAAGAGCGGGTGATCTTCCTGACCGGTCAGGTCGAGGATCACATGGCGAACCTGGTGGTGGCCCAACTGCTGTTCCTGGAGTCCGAGAACCCGGATCAGGACATCAGCATCTACATCAACTCGCCGGGTGGCGCCGTCACTGCGGGTATGTCCATTTATGACACCATGCAGTTCATCAAGCCGGACGTGAGCACCGTCTGCATGGGGCAGGCCTGCTCCATGGGGGCCTTCCTGCTGGCCGGTGGCGCCAAAGGCAAGCGTTTCTGCCTGCCCAATGCCCGAGTGATGATCCACCAGCCGCTGGGCGGCTTCCAGGGCCAGGCTTCTGACATCCAGATCCATGCCCAGGAGATCCTGAAAATCAAGAATACCCTGAACGATCGTCTGGCGTTCCATACCGGTCAGGACATGGCCACCATCGAGCGCGACACCGACCGTGACAACTTCATGTCCGCCGAACAGGCCGTTGCCTATGGTCTGGTTGACGGCATCCTGAGCCAGCGCGGCTGAGCAGGGTACCCCGTCCTGTTGTAAACTCAACAGGACGATCCATCCTCTATTGATAAAACGAGGTCGCTGAATGACAGAGAAACGCAAGGGTGAGGGCGACAAGCTGCTGTATTGCTCTTTCTGCGGCAAAAGCCAGCATGAAGTGCGCAAGCTGATCGCTGGCCCTTCCGTCTACGTATGTGATGAGTGTGTCGAGCTGTGCAACGACATCATCCGCGAAGAGATCCGCGAGATCTCTCCCAAGCGCGATGGTAGCGAGCTGCCGACCCCTCATGAAATCCGCGCTCATCTGGACGACTACGTGATCGGTCAGGAGTACGCCAAGAAGGTGCTGGCAGTGGCTGTCTACAACCACTACAAGCGTCTTCGCAGCGGCAGCGAGTCCGGTGGCGTGGAGCTGGGCAAATCCAACATCCTGCTGATTGGCCCCACCGGCAGCGGCAAGACTCTGCTGGCCGAGACCCTGGCTCGTCTGCTGGATGTGCCCTTCACCATGGCCGATGCCACCACCCTGACCGAAGCCGGTTACGTGGGCGAGGACGTGGAGAACATCATCCAGAAGTTGCTGCAAAAGTGCGACTACGACGTGGAGAAGGCCCAGCGCGGTATCGTCTACATCGACGAGATCGACAAGATCTCCCGCAAGTCGGACAACCCCTCCATCACCCGCGACGTCTCCGGGGAAGGGGTGCAGCAGGCACTGCTGAAACTGATCGAAGGCACCATCGCCTCCGTGCCGCCCCAGGGCGGTCGCAAGCACCCGCAGCAGGAGTTTTTGCAGGTCGACACCTCCAAGATCCTCTTCATCTGTGGTGGTGCTTTCGCGGGGCTGGACAAGGTGATCGAGCAGCGCTCCGTCAAGGGCACCGGCATCGGTTTTGGCGCCGAGGTGAAATCCAAGAATGCCAAGGCAACCCTGAGCGAGAACTTTGCCAAGGTGGAGCCGGAAGATCTCATCAAGTACGGTCTCATCCCCGAGTTCATCGGCCGTCTGCCGGTGGTCGCGACCCTGACCGAGCTTGACGAGGCTGCCCTCATCCAGATCCTGAAAGAGCCGAAAAACGCGCTGACCAAGCAGTATGCCGCGCTGTTCGCCCTGGAAGAGGTGGAGCTGGAGTTTCGTGACGACGCGCTCAATGCCATTGCCCGCAAGGCCATGGAGCGCAAAACCGGTGCCCGGGGTCTGCGTTCCATTGTCGAGGCCGTACTGCTCGACACCATGTATGACCTGCCCTCCCTGAAAGGGGTCAGCAAGGTGGTGATCGACGAGACGGTGATCAAGGGAGACTCCGCGCCCCTGATGATCTACGACAATCCCGAGACTCAGGCCGCAGCCTCAGAGTAACTGTCTGATTTTTAATCACATAAAGGGGCTTTTTGCCCCTTTCATGCTTTTTACGGCCAAGGCGATTGAATCTCATCTTTGCGCCCCCATATACTCAGCCAAGCCTTTGCCAACGGTATAACAAGCCGAGAGGACATATATGAACCTAGAGCGTTCAGAACGCATCGAGATTCCCGTCCTGCCTCTTCGTGACGTGGTGGTCTATCCCCACATGGTCATTCCACTCTTTGTGGGGCGGGAAAAATCCATTCGCTGTCTGGAAGCGGCCATGGAGCAGGACAAGAAAGTCCTGCTGGTGGCCCAGAAGGATGCGTCGACTGACGAACCGACGGTGGAGGAAATTTTCTCCGTCGGGACAGTGGCCAATATTCTGCAGATGCTCAAGCTGCCGGACGGCACCGTCAAGGTGCTGGTGGAGGGGGGCCAGCGTGCCCGCCTTGAGCGGATGATCGACGATCGCGACTTCTTTGTCGGGGAGGCCCAGTACATCGCGTCCGCCCCCATCGAGGAGAAGGATCAGGACGTGCTGGTGCGCTCTGCCATCGGCCAGTTCGAAGGTTACATCAAGCTCAACAAGAAGATCCCGCCCGAGGTACTCACCTCGATTTCGGCGATTGACGATGCGGCGCGCCTGGCCGATACCATGGCTGCCCACATGCCGCTCAAGCTCGAAGACAAGCAGAAGGTGCTGGAAATCGCCTCCGTGTCCGAGCGCATCGAGTTTCTGATGGCCATGATGGAGTCGGAGATCGACCTGTTGCAGGTCGAGAAACGCATCCGCTCTCGGGTCAAGAAGCAGATGGAGAAGAGCCAGCGGGAGTATTACCTCAACGAGCAGATGAAGGCCATCCAGAAAGAGCTGGGTGAGCTGGAAGACAGCCCGGATGAATTCGAAGCCCTCAATCGCAAGATTGAAGAGGCCGGGATGCCGGAGGATGCCCGCGAGAAGGCCCAGGCCGAGCTCGCCAAGCTCAAGATGATGTCCCCCATGTCGGCGGAAGCCACCGTGGTGCGCAGCTATGTGGACTGGATGGTGCAGGTGCCCTGGAAGGCCCGCTCCAAGGTCAAGAAAGACCTGGGCAAGGCCCAGGAGGTGCTGGATGCGGATCACTATGGCCTGGACAAGGTCAAGGATCGCATCCTCGAATACCTGGCAGTGCAGGCGCGTGTGAACAAGCTCAAGGGCCCCATCCTCTGCCTGGTCGGGCCTCCCGGGGTGGGCAAGACTTCCCTGGGCCAGTCCATCGCCAAGGCCACCGGCCGCAAGTATGTGCGCATGGCCCTGGGTGGGGTGCGTGACGAGGCGGAGATCCGTGGTCACCGCCGTACCTACATCGGCTCCATGCCCGGCAAGCTCATCCAGAAGATGGCGAAAGTCGGCGTGAAGAACCCGCTGTTCCTGCTCGACGAAATCGACAAGATGAGCTCGGACATGCGTGGCGATCCCGCTTCCGCCCTGCTGGAGGTGCTGGATCCCGAGCAGAACAGCAGCTTCAACGATCACTATCTGGAAGTGGATTATGACCTGTCGGACGTGATGTTCGTGGCCACCTCCAACTCCATGAACATACCGGGTCCGCTGCTGGACCGGATGGAAGTGATCCGTCTGTCCGGTTACACCGAGGACGAGAAGCTCAACATTGCCAAGCAGCACCTGGTGGCCAAGCAGATCCAGCGCAACGGCCTGAAGCCTTCCGAGATCACCATCGAGGATTCGGCGCTGATCGGGGTGATTCGCTACTACACCCGCGAGGCGGGTGTGCGCAGCCTGGAGCGTGAAATCTCCAAAATCTGTCGCAAGGCAGTCAAACGCATCCTGCTGGACAAGAGCATCAAGCATGTTCAGGTCAACCAGGAGAACCTCAAGGAGTTCCTGGGGGTACAGCGCTTTGACTATGGCAAGGCCACCGACCAGAACCAGATTGGTCAGGTGTGCGGGCTGGCGTGGACCGAAGTGGGGGGCGATCTGCTCACCATCGAGACCACCAACATGCCGGGCAAGGGCAAGCTCACTTACACCGGTTCCCTCGGTGACGTGATGCAGGAGTCCATCCAGGCGGCCATGACAGTGGTGCGAGCCCGTGCCGAGAAGCTGCGTATCAACGGCGACTTCTACGAGAAGCGCGACATCCACGTGCACGTGCCGGAAGGGGCGACCCCGAAAGACGGCCCGAGCGCCGGTATCGCCATGTGTACCGCCCTGGTCTCCAGCCTCACCGGCAACCCGGTGCGTGCCGACGTGGCCATGACGGGTGAAATCACCCTGCGTGGCGAGGTGTTGCCCATCGGTGGTCTCAAGGAGAAACTGCTGGCGGCCCACCGTGGTGGCATCAAGCGTGTGCTGATCCCGAAAGAGAACGAACGTGACCTCGAGGAGATCCCGGCCAACGTCAAACAAGATCTTGAAATCTATCCGGTTCGCTGGATTGATGAGGTGCTTGCACTGGCGTTGCAGGACAATCCGCAAGGTTTCGAACGCGTTTCTGTCGTGTAAATGTTGATGCGCCGCAAATTTGGCGCATTCGGGGGGTGGTTAAGGCTTGCATGCACCGGACAACGGAAGTAGCCTTGACCACCGATCGGGTACTCATGATGAGTCGCAATGCGTGATGTGGCGCGGGTTTGCGCCAGATTGTCACTTGCAACTGATCAGGAGGCTTGTTATAAAACCTCCACTTGTTGTGGCCAGGGAAATCAGCGCCGCAGCGATGTTCGATAAAAGGGGAATATAAGAGTGAATAAATCTCAACTGATTGACAAGATTGCAGACGGTGCTGATATCTCCAAAGCTGCCGCTGGTCGTGCGCTGGATGCCTTCATCGATGCCGTGGGCGAAGCCCTGAAAGAGGGTGACCAGGTTGCTCTGGTTGGTTTCGGTACTTTCGCCGTTCGCGAGCGTGCAGCCCGTTCCGGCCGCAACCCGCAAACTGGTGCGACCATCGAAATCGCTGCCGGTAAAGTTCCTGCCTTCAAAGCCGGCAAGGCCCTGAAAGACGCGGTCAACTAAGCCGGTCGCTGATATCTATCGGCACCGTCCTTGGTCTCTGACCAGACAAGTGAGAGGGCTCTCCCTCATACTGCTTGACCAAGGCGCATCGCAATCGGTGCGCCTTTTCATTATTTACGCCCATCGAGTTCGGGAGCATAAGTACAAACATGATGTTGGATAAACTACGCGAAGGGGCGCAGGGCAAGGTAGCCAAGGTTATCTTGGGCCTGATCATCCTCTCCTTTGCCTTGGCCGGCGTAGGCAGCTACCTCAATGGCCCGGCACGTACCGCCCCCGCCACCGTCAACGGCAATGACATCAGTGCCCCCGCACTGGAGAATGCCTACCGCAATGAGCGGGCCCGCATGGAATCCCAAATGGGTGAGGCCTTCAACCAGCTGGCCGCCAATCCCGATTACATGAAACAGTTCCGCCGTGGCGTGCTGGACCGTCTGATCGATCAGGCGCTGATCGATGACAAGGCTCGCTCCCTGGGTCTGCGCGTCAGCGATGAGCAAATCAAGCAGGCCATCGTCGCCATGCCCGAGTTTGCCGAGAACGGCAAGTTCAGCAATGACCGCTACCTGCAGCTCATTCGCCGAGCCGGCATGACCCCCGAGATGTTCCGCGACTCCCTGCGCCAGGACATGGTGCGCCAGCAATTGATGGGCGCCGTGCTGGGATCGGAGTTCGCCCTCAAGGGTGAAGCCGAGCAACTGGATCGTCTCTACAACCAGACCCGTGACCTGCGCCTGATCCGTCTGGCCGCTTCCGCCTATGTGGACGGGATCGAGGTGAGCGATGCCGAGGTGGAGCAGTTCTACAAGACCAACAGCGCTCGCTTCATGAACGACGAGACGGTCAAGGTCGACTATCTGCTGCTCGATGCCGCGAACCTTGGCAAGAACATCAAGGTCACCGAGCAGGATGCCCAGGATTACTACGACCAGCATCAGGATCTGTTCCAGCGTCCCGAGCGCCGTCAGGTGGCTCACATCCTGATCCCGTTTGGCAAGGATGAAAAGGCCGCCGAGCAGAAAGCCGAGGCCGTGCTGGCCAAGGCCAAGGCAGGTGACGATTTCGCCGCGCTGGCCAAGGCCGACTCCTCCGATACCTTCTCTGCGAAGAAGGGCGGGGAGCTCGACTGGTTCGAGAAAGGGGTGATGGATCCTGCCTTCGAGAAAGCCGCGTTCGCGCTGGCCAAGGCCGGCGATCTCTCCGCCGTGGTGAAGAGCCCGTTCGGCTTCCACATCATCAAGCTGCTGGGAGTCGAGCCTGCCAAGACCAAGCCCTTCGTGGACGTGATGAGCGATACCATCGCCCGTCTGCAATCTGAGAAGGCCAAGGAGCAGTTCTTCGCCGAACAGCAGAAGATGGCCGACAGCAGCTTCGAGAACCCGGACTCCCTGGACTTGACCGCCGAAGCCATGGGCCTCCAGGTGCAGTCCACCGGCTATTTCAGCCAGGCCGATGCGCCGGCACCGCTCAATGATCCCAAGGTGCTCTCCGTGGCGTTCTCCGAACAGCTGCGCGATGACAATACCAACTCCGACGTGATCGAGCTGGCCGACGGCAAGGCGCTGGTGCTGCACATCATGGGTCACCAGCCGAAGGCGGCCAAGCCGCTTGCCGAGGTGAAAGAGCAGGTGATCACCGCCATCAAGCACGACAAGGCCAGTGAAGTGGCCCGTGGCAAGGCCCAGGGTCTGCTGGACAAGCTCAAGGCCGGTGAGAACGTTCAGGCCGACCTGACCGCGCTGGGTCTGAAAGTGGATACCCATACCGGCGTATCCCGCTTTGCCCAGGAGATGGATCAGAACCTGGTGACCCAGGCGTTCCGCATGCCCCATCCGACCGATGGCAAGCCGAGCGTCGAGTTGGTGACCGAAGCCAACGGTGATCGTGTGGTGGTGGCGCTGGACAAGGTCAACGTCATCAAGGAGCCGTCCCAGATGGTGAGCCTGCTGCAAGGTCAGCTGGGTCAGGGCAAGGCACAGGCTGACTACAAGTCGCTGATCGACGAGCTGCGCAAGGCGGCCAAGATCGAATACTTCACCGACGTGGAAGCCACTGTCGAGTAAGTCAGCCTCACGGCCGCAAGTGTGAAAACGGCTCCATAATGGAGCCGTTTTTTTGTGCCATCGACAGCCCGGCAGAGCGGGCGGGCGCAGGAGGGAAGGGCCAGGCACGGGCTTGTGCTGCCTATCCTGGCTGGGGATGAGCGGGACAGGTGTATGACAGCGCGCTGTACTCTTGCTTTCCCTATCCCCAATTCTTCTCTTGCTGTGGGGCGTGATTAAGGAGGCATAAAAAAAACCGGCGCACGAGGCGCCGGTTCTGATCGCTTTGCTTGAAAGCGGAGGATTACACCACACCCTGGGTGCGCAGGTAATCCTCGTAGGTCCCGCCGAAGTCGCGGATGCCGTCTTCGGTCAGCTCCAGAATGCGGGTCGCCAGGGAGGAGACGAACTCGCGGTCGTGGGAGACGAAGATCAGGGTGCCCTTGTACATCTCCAGCGCCAGGTTCAAGGATTCGATGGATTCCATGTCCAGGTGGTTGGTCGGTTCATCCATGATCAGGATGTTGGGGCGCTGCATCATCAGCTTGCCGAACAGCATCCGGCCCTGTTCACCACCGGAGAGCACCTTGACCGGCTTCTTGATGTCGTCCTGGGAGAAGAGCAGACGACCCAGCACGGAGCGCACCGCCTGCTCGTCTTCGTTCTCCTGCTTCCACTGGGCCATCCAGTCGAACACATTGAGATCGGTGTCGAAATCTTCGGCGTGATCCTGGGCGTAGTAGCCGATCTGGGCGTTCTCGGACCACTTGATGGTGCCGGTATCCGGTGCCAGGGCACCGACCAGCGTCTTGATCAGGGTGGACTTACCGATCCCGTTGGTACCCAGGATGGCGACCTTCTCGCCCACTTCCAGCATCATGTTGAGCCCCTTGAACAGGGGACCGTCGCCATAACCCTTGGAGACGCCTTCGATTTCCAGGATGTTGCGGTAGAGCTTCTTGTCCTGCTCGAAGCGGATGAAGGGGTTCTGACGGCTGGAGACCTTCACTTCCTCAATCTTGATCTTGTCGATCTGCTTGAGGCGGGAGGTAGCCTGGCTGGACTTGGAGGCGTTGGCGCTGAAGCGGGAGACGAAGGATTGCAGATCGGCGATCTGGGCCTTCTTCTTGGCGTTGTCGGCCAGCAGGCGCTCGCGGGCCTGGGTGGCAGCCAGCATGTACTCGTCGTAGTTGCCCGGGTAGACCCGCAGCTCGCCGTAGTCCAGATCCGCCATGTGGGTGCAGACGGAGTTCAGGAAGTGACGGTCGTGAGAGATGATGATCATGGTGCTTTCACGATCGTTGAGCACCTGCTCCAGCCAGCGAATGGTGTTGATGTCCAGGTTGTTGGTCGGTTCGTCCAGCAACAGGATGTCGGGGTTGGAGAAGAGCGCCTGCGCCAGCAGTACCCGCAGTTTCCAGCCCGGGGCCACTTCGCTCATCGGGCCGTTGTGCTGCTCGATGGGAATACCGGCACCCAGCAGCAGCTCGCCTGCGCGGGATTCGGCGGTGTAGCCATCATATTCGGCGACCAGGCCTTCCAGCTCGGCGGCCTTCATGTAGTCGTCGTCGGTGGCCTCCAGGTTGGCGTAGATGGCATCGCGTTCAGCGATGGCGGCCCACAGCTCGGTGTGGCCCATCATGACCACGTCCAGTACGCGCATCTCTTCGTAGGCGAACTGATCCTGGCGCAGCTTACCGATGCGCTCGTTGACATCCAGGCTCACATTGCCGCCGGTGGGTTCGAGATCGCCACCGAGGATCTTCATGAAGGTGGACTTGCCACAGCCGTTGGCACCGATGAGGCCGTAGCGGTTGCCGCCGCCAAACTTGACGCTGATGTTCTCAAACAGCGGCTTGGCGCCGAACTGCATGGTGATGTTGTTGCTTGAAAGCACTGGAATGTCCCGGTTGGTCTGTCAAATGGCGCGCATTATGGCACAGATCCCCCGAAAGTTTTAGCAGGAACTGTGATCTGGCTCCATTGCGGGNGGGGGAAGGTTTCACGACCAGGCCGGCAACGGGCTCCGGCTTCTCTTGCAGAGGGGAGGCGAGGGGCGGTCATGAAAAAAGCCGGCACTGGGCCGGCTTGGATGCGTGGGATGCCACTTAGTGGGCGGAGGCGCCGGAGGCACCGAGCCCGGTCTGGGATCTGACGAACTGCGGGAAGAACTTCGCATGCTCGTCGGAGGCTGCCTGGGACTTGTCGGTGACCGAGAAGAACCAGATCCCGATGAAAGCCAGCCCCATGGAGAAGAGCGCCGGGTATTCGTAGGGGAAGATGGCCTGGGCATGACCCAGCACCTTCACCCAGACGGTGGGGCCCAGGATCATCAGGGTCACGGCGCTGATGAGACCGAGCCAGCCGCCATAGACGGCGCCACGGGTGGTCAGGCGCGACCAGAACATGGAGAGGAAGAGCACCGGGAAGTTGCAGCTCGCCGCGATGGAGAACGCCAGGCCCACCATGAAGGCGATGTTCTGCTTCTCGAACAGGATGCCAAGGCCGATGGCGACCACACCCAGTACCAGGGTGGTCATCTTGGAGACGCGCAGCTCGTCGGCCTCGTTGGCCTTGCCTTCCTTGATGACGCAGGCATAGAGGTCGTGAGAGACCGCGGAGGCCCCCGCCAGGGTCAGCCCGGCCACGACCGCCAGTATGGTGGCAAACGCCACGGCGGAGATGAAGCCCAGGAACAGGCTGCCGCCCACCGCATCGGCCAGATGGACCGCCGCCATGTTGGTGCCCCCCAGCAGGGCGCCGGTGGCGTCCTTGAAGTCCGGGTTGGTGCTGACCAGCAGGATGGCGCCAAAGCCGATGATGAAGGTGAGGATGTAGAAGTACCCGATGAAGCCGGTGGCATAGAACACCGATTTACGGGCTTCCTTGGCATCGCTCACGGTAAAGAAGCGCATCAGGATGTGGGGCAGACCTGCGGTACCGAACATCAGGGCCAGCCCAAGGGAGATGGCGGAGATGGGGTCGGCGACCAGGCCGCCCGGGCTCATGATGGCCGCACCATTGGCATGCACCTTGACCGCTTCGCTGAACAGGGTACCGACGTCGAAGTTGACGGACTTCATCACCATGATGGCCATGAAGGAGGCACCGGAGAGCAGCATCACCGCCTTGATGATCTGTACCCAGGTGGTGGCCAGCATGCCGCCGAACAGCACGTAGAGCACCATCAGGATGCCGACCAGCACCACGGCCACGTGGTATTGGAGGCCGAACAGCAGCTCGATGAGCTTGCCGGCACCGACCATCTGGGCGATGAGGTAGAGGGCGACCACCACCAGGGAGCCGCTGGCGGAGAGGCTGCGCACCGAGGTCTGCTTGAGGCGGTAGGAGGCCACGTCGGCAAAGGTGTACTTGCCGAGGTTGCGCAGCCGCTCCGCGATCAGGAACAGGATGATGGGCCAGCCCACCAGGAAGCCGATGGAGTAGATGAGACCGTCGTAGCCCGAGGTATAGACCAGGGCGGAGATGCCGAGGAAGGAGGCGGCGGACATGTAGTCACCGGCGATGGCCAGACCGTTCTGGAAGCCGGTGATGCGCCCGCCGGCGGCATAGTAGTCGGAAGCCGAACGGTTGCGCTTGGAGGCCCAGTAGGTGATGAACAGGGTGGCGGCCACGAAGACCACGAACATCACGATGGCCGAGATATTGAGGGGTTGGCGTTGCACCTCGCCGCTGATGGCGTCGGCCGCCAGCAAGGGGGTGGAGATCAGACCTGCCAGCGGCAGCAGAAACTTGCCTTTCATGATTGCGCTCCCTTGAGGATCTTCTGGTTCAGCTCGTCGAACTCGCCGTTGGCACGAAATACGTAGATACCGGTCAGCACGAAGGCCGATACGATGAGACCAATCCCGACCGGGATGCCACGGGTGATGCTGGAGCCTTCGCTCAAGGGGGTGCCAAGCCAGCCCGGTGCAAAGGCGATGAGCAGGATGAACGCCAGGTAGAGCCCCAGCATCAGGATGGAGAGGGTCCAGGCAAAACGCTGGCGTTTGGCGACCAGTGCCTGGAAGTTGGGATCTTGCTGGATCCGAAGATACGGTTGCTGTTCCATTGCAGTTCTCCATGACAGTGAATGTCAGCGGTGGATGAGGGGTTCCCTACCGGACAGCACGGCTGTCCATGTAAGCAAAATGTGAATTAAATGTTATCTCCGAACAATTAGACTTTGGGATAAGCCAGCGGGCCGCCCTGATGCAGGCGTACAAAGACAAGGGCGGCGGTGACGGCATCGCTCAGGGCGTCGTGGGGGGGCAGGGCTGGCAGCGCCAGATGGCGACAGATCGCGGCCAGGTGCAGATCGATGGCGGCATCGGGATAGCGGCGATAGAGGTGATCGTGATAGAGGCGGCTCACCTCGATGCCGCGCTGGGGCAGGGTGAGCCGCCACAGCCGTTGGCAGGCGAGGTTGAGAATGCGCAGGTCATAGGCGATGTGATACCCCACCAGCTCACGGGGGCCGATGAACTCCAGCAGCGCGCGCAGCGCGGGCTCCAGTGCCATTCCCTGTTGCAGATCCTGATGGCGCAGGCCGTGGATCACCACGGACCCGGCGTTCAGGCTGGCGGGAGCCTGGACCCGGATGGCAAGGGCATCGCCCGTCTTTATCCGGTTGCCCCGGATGCGCACCGCCCCGATGGAGACGATCTCCGCCAGCGCCGGATCCAGGCTGGTGGTCTCGAAGTCCAGCGCCACCCACTCGTCGCCAGCAGGGCGGGCAAAGAGCGGGGCAAACTCCCCCTCCCGAAACGTCCTGCCAAGCCAGCGGCGGCGCCAGTGCATCCACATCGCTATTGCCTAAGACGAAAGTGCAAGGTGAGCCATTGCTGGAACTTCTTCACCTGGTGCAGGGCATGGCGCAGCAGATCCCGCTCTGCGGGGCCGAGGTCTGCCACCCGCACCCGTCCGTCTCCCTCCTGCAACTGGCTGCGCAGCCGAAGCCGCATGAACAGCCGGAAGGCCTCCGCCAGATTGGTGCCATAGTCCCGGCTGAGGCGTCCCTGGCCCACCAGGGCCTCGATGCGCCCCGTGGTCGAGGTCTCCAGGATCCCCGCCTCCAGGGAGAGCACCCGGACGCCGTGGACAAGGGGGAAGAGGCCGCCCCGCTTGAGATCCAGCCCCTCCGGGGCTTGCTCCAGCCTGCCAAAGAGGGTGAGGGGGGCGTGAAAGGCGACGGCGGCCCTTGCCATCTCCGCCAGCAGATCCGGCCGGTCGGCGAGGCAGGCCCGCAGGTGGCGGGCGACGGGGGCGAGCCGGGCGCGATCTCCCGTGATGGCCTGGGCATCGGCCAGGGTGGCGAGCCAGAGCAGATCCGCTTCGCTGGCGCGCACACAGGCCTGCTCTATCCCTTGCAGCCAGCCGTCAAGCGGCTTCACCCAGGCCGGGTTGTTGACCATCACCCTGCCCGGGCAAGGGGGATAACCCAGGCGCGCCAGCAGGGCGCTGAAGGCGGCCAGATCCGCCGACTGGGTGGGCCACGGCAGGCCATCCGGCAGGATCAGGGCATTATCCTGATCGGTTTTCTGGATCTGCTCGCCACGCCCCTCCGACCCCAGCATCAGCAGGCACACCTGCTCTTGCTGCGCCGCGGGGATCACCAGGGAAAAGGCCTTGGCGATCAACTGCTCGTTGATGGTGGCGATGAGCTTCATCAGGAACAGGGTGTGGATCCCCTGGGCAAACAGGGAGCGAATGAGCTGCTGCTGCTCCCGGGCGACCGCCTCGAGGGCGGCCGGGGAGTCGGCGCGGGCGATGCGCAGGGTCAACACATGGGAGTGGGTGGAGAAGAGCCCGAGCACCTGGGTCAAATGCAGGATGCCTGCCACCTCCTGCCCCTGCCAGATGACCAGGCGCTTGATGCGGTGGCGGGTCATCAGCAGCAGGGCATCGAACAGATAGCTCCCCAGTGGCAGACCCGTCAGCGGGGTGGGGGTCAGCACCGCCAGCGGCGCACTGAGCGACAATCCCTTGAGGGTGAGGGCGTGGAGCAGGGTCTTGCGGGTGGCCAGGCTCAGGCTGCCGTCTGCTCCGGGATAGAGCAGGCAGTCGGTGCCCCTGGCCACCATGGCCTCGGTGGCGGCCAGGAGCGAGAGGCTGCTTTCCACGATCAGCGGCGCCTGCAGATGGTCGGGAGCGATGCGGGTCAGGATGAACTCTGCCAGGTTCTGCTGTCCGAGCTGGCCGCGGCGCTCCTGCTCCCGCTGGCGCTCCGCCAGGGTGGCGGTGAAGTAGCGGGCGATATGGGGGTGCTCGTCGCACAGGGCCAGAAAGACGGGGCGGGGAATGAGCTGGCAGAGGGTATCTTCCAGGGCGGCGAAACGGTGGCGGCAGTGCCCGTCAAACTGGGCACGGACGTCGAACATGTCCCCCTCGCCATAGTCGCCAAAGGATTGATGGGGGGCAGACTCTTCCACGGCCCCCTTGATGATGAGGTAGAGCCCGGCGGGCTCCTCCCCGGCGTGCTGCACCGTCTGGCCCGCGCGAAAGTAGCAGATGCTGAGGTGCTGACCGAGCCGCTGGCGTGCCTCCTCGTCCAGGCCGTCGAACGGTGGACGGGCAAAATTGAACAGAAGTGACATGAGAGGCTCCACCGTGACCATGGGGCCAGTCTGACAAAGGCTCCACCACCGGGCCAGCCGACTTTAGTCGCAGGCCTGGGGCGGCCTCCCTGTACCTGCCCATAACACTCTGGTAACGTTGTGGTATGACCAGTTGAATCAAAGGACGAAGACGGAGATGGAAAAGCCAAGGGTCAAATGGGTGTTTCAGGAGGGGATCGCCGAGGTGATGCTCTGCCGGGGGGACAAGCTCAACGCACTGGATCGGGCCATGTTCGACGCCATCGACGAGACGCTGAACGCGCTATCCCGGCAAAAAGGGCTGCGGGCCGTGATCCTGCACGGGGAGGGGCGGGCGTTCTGCGCCGGGCTGGATGTGAAATCCATGCTGAGGCAGCCGGTGGCGGCGCTGGAGATCCTCAAGCGCGAGGCGGACGAGGCGACCAACCTGGCCCAGCGGGTGGCCTATGGCTGGCATCAACTGCCGGTGCCCGTGATTGCGGTGACCCAGGGGGTCTGTTTTGGCGGCGGCCTGCAGATAGCGCTCGGCGCCGATTTTCGCTTCAGCACCCCGGATTGCCGCTTCTCGGTGATGGAGATCAAGTGGGGCATCATCCCCGACATGAGCGGCAGCGTCACCCTGCGCAACCTGATGGGGATGGATACCGCCATGGAGCTTGCCATGAGCGGGAGCGAGCTGGAAGCCAGCGAAGCCAAGTCCCTCGGCCTGGTGAGCCGGGTGTGCGCGGATCCTCTGGAAGAGGCGCGGGCCTTTGCCCGGACCCTGATCACCAAGTCGCCGGATGCGCTGGCGGGGATCAAGCAGCTCTACACCCAGGCCTGGGCTCGCAGTGACGAGGCCATGCTCAAGGAAGAGACCCGGTTGCAGAGGCAGATCCTGGGGCGCCCCAACCAGTGGCGGGCGACCCTCAACAGCCTGTTTCGCTGGCGCCTGCCATTCGGACCGCGCCGCAACGCGCTTTGAACCCCTCATCCATCCAACACAAATGAAAATGGCAGCCTAGGCTGCCATTTTGCATTGTGCCGTCTGATTACTTGGCAACGGTATCCGGGTCCGCCTCGAAGGGGTGGCCGGTTTGCTCGCGCATCAGGTTTACTTCGGCGCGGTTTTCAATCCAGTAGTCCGCGTTCTTGATGCCGAGCTTTTCCGGGTGGAACACGGGATCCAGACCCTTGGCCAGCTGTGCCTCGTAGTCCTTGAGACAGGCGAAAGCCGGCTTTTGCAGCATCAGGATGGCACCGATGTTGAGCCAGGCCATCAGGCCGACGCCGATGTCACCCAGGCCCCAGGCCAGATCGGCGGTCTTGACGGTGCCGTAGACGGTGGCAGCCATCAGCGCAATCTTCAGCAGGAAGGTGAGCCAGGGGCGGTTAATCTTGCGGTTGACAAAAGCGATGTTGGTTTCGGCGATGTAGTAGTAGGCCACGATGGTGGTGAAGGCGAAGAAGAACAGGGCGATGGCGACGAAGTAGTTGCCAAAGCCTGGCATCATGCTTTCCATGGCGGTCTGCACATAGCCGGGGCCTGCCGCGATGCCGGCGATGCCGGTGTAGAGGGCGGCACCGTCCGGACCCTGCACGTTGTACAGGCCGGTGATGAGCAGCATGAAGCCGGTGGCGGAGCAGACGAACAGGGTGTCGATGTAGACGGAGAACGCCTGCACCAGGCCCTGCTTGGCCGGGTGGCTCACCGCCGCGGCGGAGGAGGCGTGGGGACCAGTCCCCTGGGCGGCTTCGTTGGAGTAGACGCCGCGCTTGACACCCCACATGATGGCCAGACCCAGAATGGCGCCGAAGCCGGCTTCCATCCCGAAGGCACTCTTCCAGATGAGCAGGATCACGCCCGGCAGTTGGCCGATGTTCAGGGCGATGATGACGCAGGCGACGATGATGTAACCCAGCGCCATGAAGGGCACCACGGTACTGGCGAAATTGGCGATGCGCTTGACGCCGCCGAAGATGATGAAACCGAGCAGCAGCGCCAGACCGGCGGCGGTGACGTTGGGATCGATGTCAAAGGCGGTCTGCAGGCTGGAGCCGATGGAGTTGGCTTGTACGCCCGGCAGCAGCACGCCGCAGGCGAAGATGGTGGCGATGGCGAAGGTCCAGGCATACCACTTCATGCCCAGGCCCTTCTCGATGTAGAAGGCCGGGCCGCCGCGGTATTCACCGTTGATCTTCTCCTTGTAGACCTGACCCAGGGTGGACTCCACGAAGGCGGAGCTGGCGCCGAGGAAGGCGACCATCCACATCCAGAACAGGGCGCCTGGGCCGCCGAAGGTGATGGCAGTGGCCACACCGGCGATGTTGCCGGTACCGACGCGACCGGCCAGGGTCATGGAGAGTGCCTGGAAGGAGGAGACACCGGCATCGTTGCCCTTGCCCTGAAACATCAGGCGTATCATGCCTTTCAAGTGACGCAGTTGCAGGAAACGGCTGCGCAGGGAGAAGTAGAGGCCCACCCCCAGACACAGATAGATGAGCGCAGGGCTCCAAATCACGCCATTGATGGCATTGACGATCTCATTCATGTACAACAACTCCTTTGTTGCGCTGTCTTGGCGAGGTCTGTGCCTCGCTGCCCTAACATTGAAATATATGGTGACCAAGGGGGTCACTCAGGATTGTGCGGGACTTTCGACTGGTTAGTCCGCGGGATTTAACATATCGGTTTGTTCAGGGCCTTCCTAGTGAAAAGTGTTGTGACTTTGTTAATTTGTGAATTGACATTAACAAATGGTGAATGGAACTGGACAAGATTCGGTACATACCCATCATCTGCCGCTTTGCCATGCCCAGAGGGCTGATTGAGGTAATGCAAATAGGAGGCCAGGAGTGGCAACAAGGGAAAACAGATACATCATTCGCCTCGCCGGGGAGGCGGATGGGGCCGGATTGACGGGGTTGTTTGCCCAGCTGGGCTACCCCAACCCTGATGGGGCGGTCAGCGCCAGGCTGGCCCAGCCCGATCCGGCGCGGGAGGTACTGCTGGCCCTGTGCGAGGGGATCCCGGTGGGGGTGCTGGTGTGGCATCGCCTGCAGCCCATGCACCTTGCACCAGCCTGGGGCCTGATCTCGGCGCTGGTTGTCGATGAGAGTGCAAGGGGAGGGGGCATCGGGGCCCTGCTGCTGGTGGCGGCAGAGCAGCGGGCGGCAGCCCTGGGGTGTGGCCAGCTGGAGCTCTCCAGCAGCCTCAAGCGCGAAGGGGCGCACCGATTTTATCTGGCGCAAGGGTATTGCGAGCGTCCGAAACGTTTTGTGAAAGCTGTCTGATTGGCAAGAGGAGTCCGTGTGTTCTGGTCCAGGTTGAAAGAGGTATTGGGTGGTGCATCTCCCCGGGAGCCCCGTCTCCCAGAAGAGCAGGAGTGGCGCGAGGCGCTGGCGGCGGTGCCCATCTTGCAGGGGCTTGAAGAAGAAGAGGCGCAGAAGTTGATGGAGCTGGCGCGCCATTTTCTCTCGCGCAAGACCCTCACCCAGATTGGGGTGGAACTGACGCCCCGCCAGCAGGGGGTGCTGGCCCTGCAGGCAGTGCTGCCCATCCTGCACCTGGGGTTCGATTGGTATCGAGGTTTCCACGAGGTGATCATCATCCCCGAGCCCGTGACCCGTCGTCAGGAGGTGCAGGACGAGTTCGGGCTGGTGAGCGAATTTGAAGAGGAGAACGCCGGTGAATCCTGGCCCCAGGGGCCGCTGGTGCTGGCCTGGAGCGAATTGCAGCAGGACGGGGACTGGGACGGATTCAACCTGGTGATCCATGAGCTTGCCCACAAGCTCGACATGCTGGGAGGGGATGCGGACGGTGCACCGCCCCTGCCGCGGGGCATGGATCCCCAGAAATGGACCCGGGCGCTGCAAGGTGCGTTTGACGAGATGAACGATCAGTTGACCAGAGAGGAGGTGACCGAGATAGACCCCTACGCCGCCTCGCATCCCGCCGAATTCTTCGCGGTGTGCAGCGAGAGCTTCTTCACCGATCCGTTGCGTCTGCGCGCCGTCTACCCCGCGGTCTATGATCAGTTCGCCCGCTTCTACGGCCAGGATCCCGCAGGCCGCTACCCGGCCACCCGGTTGCTGGCGGGAGATCCCGGAGCGCAGGGCTGACCGGCACTGCGTCCGGGCGGCAGAAACACAAAAGGCACCCGAGGGTGCCTTTTTCGTGACAGCGATGTCGCCGGGTGCTTAGGCAGCGGCTTTGAGCTCGACGGGAGCGGCTTTCTTCTGCTCGCCGATGGGCAGCACGGTGCGACCGAACTGCTCGTTGATCACGGTGGCCATGGCCAGGTAGATGGCGCTGGCGCCGCAGATGATGCCTTCGAAACCGGCGATGGTGCCGATCAGGGTGCTGCCGGTGAAGTCACGGGCGGCCAGCAGGAAGAACAGCACGGTCAGGGAGGCGAACACGAACTGCTTCACGCGCGGGTAGTTGACGGTCCCGATCAGCATGAACAGGGTGAACATGCCCCACATCAGCAGGTACCAGCCCATGTAGGCGTGCGGAGTGGCTTCGGCCAGACCCATGGTCGGCATCACCAGCAGGAACACCAGGCTCCACCAGAAGGTGCCGTAGGAGATGAAGGCAGTCACACCGAAGGTGTTGCCGCGCTTGTACTCCATGATACCGGCGATGATCTGGGCCAGACCGCCATAGCACAGGCCCATGGCCAGGATCATGGCGCTGATGGGGAAGAAACCTGCGTTATGGATGTTCAGCAGAATGGTGGTCATACCGAAACCCATCAGACCCAGAGGGGCAGGGTTGGCCAATTTTTCGCTCACGTGGCGTTCTCCAAAAATAGAGGTGGGGGTTGATAAAAGACGCGCGATTTTAGGCAGGCTCTTGGCCCCGGGCAAGAGGCGGAAGGGACGAAACAGTAAAAAAATAACGGAATTTTTTACCCGGCTAACCATTCGTGCGATCCAGGTAGATGGCAGGTAAATGAATGGTGCGGACAAGGTTGATAAATTGTATTGAGCAGAACGTTTCTGAAAGTTTCATACAGCTCGAGGCGATGGGCTGAGCCGCGCTGTCTACCGTATTTTCATCGCCAAACCTGAGCACCCCTGAGGCCAAAAAATACGCCAATATGCCATCAGACAAGAGGTATCAATAACCGGTTCAATGCAAGCAGCCTGACTGCCTGTCCGCGGCTTCGGCATGGTTGAGCAAGGGGCATTGCGCCGGGCTAGCGAGCTGACGAGGTGGATATCTGAAACAAAGGGTCAGGATGGGGGTGATAAAGTGTTGAACGCGAGCTTGGGTTCTGCAGTTGGCCTTATTCAGTGACGCAGATTGTTGCTGGATAGCCGAGAGGGCTGGCCGGATGAAGGGGGAAAGAAGGAACGCGGGCATGTGCTTGGCAACAGCCCTCGAAAGAAGGGCTCAATCCCAAAGAAGAGGGGGAATGGCATCCCCCTCATCCTGCTGATGTCACCGGCTCAATCGTCCAGGGTCAGTACCACCTTGGCCTCCTTGTCGGCCTCCTTGACCTGGCTGTCCAGCACAAACAGCCGCTCCGGCGCGATCCCCTGGCGGTCTACCAGAAACTCCTTGGTGTTCTGGGCACGGCGCATGGCCAGATTGCGCAGGGACTTGGCGGTGATGAGCTGCTGATCCCGCAGCAGGATAACCGCCTGGGCGCGCAGGGCCGGACTCGCTTCATCGAGCTTCAGCCGATCGGCCAGATCCCCGAGATCTTCGTTGAAACGGGCCTCATAGGCCTCTGCCAGTGCCGATTGCATGGCGGGGTCCTGCTCCAGCAGATCGAGATCCACCGGGTTGCCGGTGATCTTGGCCAGCACCCGCTCGAGCTTCTGGCGCTGTAAGATGGGGCGCTCCTCATTGAAGTTGACCTTGCCGCGAATGTTCATGCTGAGCTTGGGTCTGTCCTTGAGGGCCTGTGCCAGCTTGGTCAGCTTCTCCTGCTGAGTGGGAGTGAGATCCGGCTCACCAGGCAGGAAGGGCAGCTCGTCCAGATCCTCGCTGCCGCCCGCTAGGGAGGCGAGCAGCGAGAAGGGGGAGGTGACCGCCTTGCGCAGGGTGTTGCCTAGCACGTCCCAGAAGATGTTGCCGAGGCTGAAGTCAGGCTGATCCAGATTGCCCTTCACCTTCAGGTTCATCTGGATGACGCCGTTGGCATCGCTCAGCAGAGCAACCGCCAGCCCCAGCGGCAGATCCTTGGCCTGCTCGCTCTTGACCTTTTCCCCCAGTTGCAGCTTCTTGATGGTGATGTCGTTGTCCCCCTCCAGACGGTTGCCGTGCAACTGGTAGTTGAGCTTCATGGAGAGCTGGCCCTTGTCGATGGCGTAACCGGCGTAGGTGCTGGAGTAGGGGGTGAAGGTGGTGAGCTCCAGGTTGTTGAAGGTGACGGCCACGTCCAGCACCGGCTGCTCGATCAGCAGGTTGGTGCCGCCGCGAATGGTTACCGGGGCGTAGCGGTCCACCTTGCCGTTGAAGGCCAGCTCGGAGCGTTGGCCCGGGATGTTGCTGATGTGGCGACTCTGGCCACTGAGGGAGGCGATGTCCACCACGAATTCCGGGCTCAGGCTGCGATCGGCAAAGCGCAGGTTGCCCTGCTCGGTGCGTACCTGGGCGATGCTGACGCGGGGGGCCGGCCCGCTGCTGGCGGGCTTGGCCGTGGCCGGTTGCGGCAGCAGCAGTTGCTGCACGTTGGTGACCCTGTCCTCGTTGATCTCGATGCGGGCGAAGGGTTTGCGCAGCAGGATGTCGTCGATCTTCACCTGCTGGCTGATGCCGTCGTAGTGCAGGCCGCTCAGTTGCAGTTGCTCAATTTGCAGCAGGCGCTGGTTGTCGGCCCGATCCAGCACGTTGAGCCGATCGATATCGAGCCCGCCGCTCAGCTCCAGCTTGCTCAATGCCCCCTTGGCATCGGTGGCCAGCGCCAGCTTGGTGCGGCTGGCAAGCTGGCCGTCGCGCACACTGATGCGCAGCAGATCTTGCAGATAGGGCTGGGCCCAGCTGAGCGGCAGACCCTGTTGCTTGATCTCGCCGTTGAGGCTGAAGGGCGCCAGGGCGAGGTCGCCGTCAAAGTCCAGTTTTGCCTGGTTGTTGAGCGCCCCGCTCAAGGTGAGCGGGCTGCTCTGTCCGCTCTGACTGCCCAACGGACCCAGGGCCAGCGTCAGGGCAGAGAGCTCGCGCAGCAGCGGCTTGCCGCTGCTCGATTCGGTCAGCTTGAGCTGGCCCTGTTCGATGCGGGTCTGCTTGAGGCTCCAGCGCCAGGGTTTGGCCGGGGCGGCCGGTTTGGCGGCTTTACTGGTTTTGACCGGCGGCTGCAGGATCAGCAGGGTCGCCAGATCCAGCTGCTGGTTGGCATCGAGCATGGCACTGACGGCCGGGGCCTTGAGCGTCACCCGGTCGATCTGCAGCGCCTGCTTGCTGCCGTCGAGCGTGATGCCGGTCAGCGCCAGCTGCTTGAAGCGGGCAAATTCGCCGCCCTTGCGGCGCTGAAGCTGCCAGTCATTGAGGGTCAGCTTGCCCTTGGAGAGTTGCCAGCCTAGCCCCTGCTTGCCCTCGGCAATCTGGTAGGAGATTTCGGCACTGGCCTCGCCTTTGGCCAGCTTGACGTCGAGATAGGGGGCCCAGAGGGGGGCGAAGGGGGCGATGGCCACCTTGCCAAGGCTGAGGTTGCCCTTGCCGGCACCGCTCATCATGTCGAACTCTCCTTCGGCCTTGAGGGGGCTCTTCTCGTTGACGGTGGCGCTCAGGCGATAGGGGTTGAGCACCCCCTCTGCGCTGGAAAATCCGGGCAGGTGCAGGGTGAGCTTGTCCAGGGTGAGGGGCGGCACCCACCCCGGACTGTTGGGCTTGCGGCTGTCCCGGTAGCTGAGCCGGCCCTGCTCGACGGACAGCTTGCCGATAGTCACCAGCACGGGCTCGGCGCTAGCTGGCGGTGTTTGCTCCGGCGCAGGGGCGAGCAGGGAGGCCAGTGCATCGGTCAGGTTGAAGCGTGCCTCCCCCTTGAGATCCTCGAGGCGCACCAGATCTGCCCTGGGGGCGGTCAGGGTGGCCTCTTCCAGTACCAGGGCGCGCTGCTGCCAGCTCGCTTTCAAGGCGGGAATGAGCTTCAGCTCTTCAAATGACACCAGTGCTTGCTGCTGGTCATCGAGCAGGGCGCTGGGCCCCAGCACGAGGGAGGGGGAGCGGATCCCCACCTCTATCTTGCCAAGGGAGAGGTGCAGACCGTAATGGGTGGCAAGCCAGCCGGGGAGATGGCGCTGGATGAGGGTCGGCGCCTGCCAGAGCAGGATGGTGATGCCGATGAGCAGGAGCGCGAGAAGATAGAGGGCATAGCGCAGCAGACGAGCGGGCAGAGGCTTGAGCATGATGGTCTCCATTTGATGCGCATATGGTAGCAATTAATCGTGCCCGGTTCATGGGAAGGACTCATGAGGTGCGCCGCACTCTGACCGGGCTGGGGAATTATTGTGCGACCAAGGCCGGATTTCCCCCGTTTGCCCCACCTCGCCGCTTGCCCAAACCGCCCAGTCTGTCCGGCATGTCGCGATGGGCGATGTGGGGAACAAGGGGGTTGCCGGGTCAGGGCTTGCCACTGCGAATATCCACTGGAAAATCGGGATACCGGGGGCGAGATACCCCCAGAGTCTGTCAATCCCCGTCGGTTTTCAAGCCGCCGAGGGAGTGGATGCAGCGCTGCTCGGCGGCATCGAGCTCGGCCATCACCATCTGGATGTCCTCTAGCTGCTGGCGCAGGGAGTGGCGTCTGGCTTCGATGAGCTGGATCATGGAGTGAAGCTGCATCCGGCTGGAGCGGTCGGTGTCGTACATGTCGAACAGTTCGCGGATCTCCGCCAGGCTGAACCCGAGGCGCTTGCCGCGCAGGGTCAATTTCAGGCGGATCCTGTCCTTGTGGCTGTAGATGCGGGTCTGCCCCTCCCGGGTCGGGGTGATGAGCCCCTCGTCCTCGTAATAGCGGATGGTGCGGGGGGTGATGTCGAACTCCTGGGCCAGCTCCGAGATGCTGTAGGTCCTCTCCTTGCCACTGGCGTGTCTGGCTCTCATGGTGCGCCCTCCTGATGAGATGGCGGGGTCCTGGCACAGCGGCAAGGGCCGGGTTCATGATGCATGATGGCCTCCCGGGGTGCGCTGCTCGCGCTCTTGTGCGAGGCGCAGTCCCCTCCCGTGCAGGGCCTGGCCGACCCGTGAGCCGTTGGGGCGCCCCAGCAGCTCGCTCACCCACTGGCCGGTGGCGGCCAGCTGGTCGAGGTCGACGCCGGTGCTCATGCCAAGGCCGTGCAGCAGATAGACCACCTCTTCCGACGCCACATTGCCGGAGGCGCCGGGGGCATAGGGGCAGCCGCCGAGCCCGGCCACCGAGCAGTCGATGGTGCGGATCCCGCGCTCCAGCGCCGGCAGCAGGTTGGCCAGCCCCTGGCCATAGGTGTCGTGAAAATGAACCGCAAGCCGGCCCGCCGGGATCTCGTGCAGTACCGCATCCAGCATGGGAGCCACGGTGCCCGGGGTGCCGACGCCGATGGTGTCGCCGAGGGATATCTCGTGGCAGCCCAGATCCAGCAGCCGCTCGGCCAGGGCGGCGACCCGTTTCGGGCGGGTCGGGCCGTCGAACGGGCAGGCGATGACGGTGGAGAGGTAGCCGCGCACCTTGATGCCGAGGCTGCGCGCCTCCTGCACCAGGGGGGCGAAGCGTACCAGGGACTCTTCCACGCTGATGCCGATGTTGGCCCGGGTGAAGCCGTCCGAGCAGGCGGTGAAGAGGCCTATCTCGTCGGCGCGTGCGGCGATGGCGGCCTGCAGACCCTGCAGATTGGGCACCAGGGCACCATAGCGGGTCGGCCCCCTGCGCGGCAGGGCGTTGAAGAGTGCGGCGGAATCCGCCATCTGCGGCACCTTTTTGGGGGAGACGAAGGCCCCCACCTCGATGCGCTGCAACCCGCTCTCGGCTAGGCGGGCGATGAACGCCAGCCGCTGCGCCAGGGAGAGGGTCGCAGCTTCATTTTGCAGGCCGTCCCGCGGCCCCATCTCCACCAGGCTGACCTTGTCGTCCCGGTTCTCGTGCGTGTGGCTCATGAGCGCTCCTCCTGCGCGGTATGGTCCTCGACAAAGCGCACCAGCACGGCGCCCTGGCTCACCTGTTCCCCCTGGCGGCACTGCAGGGCCTCAATCACCCCGTCCTGGTCGGCCTTTAGGACGTGCTCCATCTTCATCGCCTCCAGCACCAGCAGGGGTTGCCCCTTGCTGACCGGCTGGCCGGCCTCGACCTGCAGCGCCACCACGATGCCGTGCATGGGGGCCAGGATGCCCGGGACATGGCTCGTGTCGTGATCGTGGTGGAGCTGATGATGCTGATCATCGAGCGAGAAGCGGATGCGCCTGCCCGCCAGGTGCAGCAAATAGGCGTCCTCGCCGAGGGGCTGCACCGGATAGCGCTGCCAATGTCCACCCTGGTACAGGCGGATCTGTTCTACAGTGCGCTCGCAGGGGATCTGCTCGCCCTGCCAGAGCAGGGCGCCCCCTCGCTCGGCGAGGGTGAGAGTGCGGGTCTCCTCGCCGATGCGCACCGTGGCGCAAAAGCGGCGGGTGGGGCCCAGCCGAAAGCCTGCGGCCTGCTGCCAGGGGGAGGCATCGCGCTCGCAAGTGGCGAGCCAGAGGGTGGCGAGGGGCCAGGCGAGCGCCGGAACGGGCAGGGTGTCGGTGGGAATGGGCCACTGGGTGTGGTGGCGCATCGCCAGCACCTCTGGCGCTTCGCACAGGCGCTGCAGGAGCGGGCCGTTGTGCACCAGAGGGCCGAGATCCAGGGCTGCCAGGGCATCGGCCAGGGTGGCAAAGGCTTCGCTGCGGCTCGGTGCGTGGGCGACGAGCTTGGCGATCATGGGGTCGTAATAGGGGCTCACCTCATCGCCAGCGGTGACGCCGGTGTCGATGCGCACCCCCTTGGGCCAGGTGAGCCAGTGGATGGGGCCGCTCGCTGGCAGAAAACCGGCGGCCACGTCCTCGGCGTAGAGGCGCGCCTCCACCGCGTGGCCACGCAGCACCACCTGCTCCTGGGTGAGGGGCAGCGGTTTGCCCTCGGCCACCGCCAGCTGCCAGGCCACCAGATCCTGGCCTGTGATGGCCTCGGTAACCGGGTGCTCCACCTGCAACCGGGTGTTCATCTCCATAAAGAAGAACTCCTCCCCGCATAGCAGAAACTCGATGGTGCCCGCCCCCCGATAGGCGATGGCCTTGGCCGCCGCCACGGCCGCCTCGCCCATGGCGCGGCGCAGGGCAGGGGAGATGTCGGGGGCGGGGGCCTCCTCGATCACCTTCTGGTGGCGGCGCTGCAAGGAGCAGTCCCTGTCCCCCAGATAGATGGCGTTGCCAAGGGCATCGGCAAAGACCTGCACCTCCACGTGACGGGCGCGGGGGAGATAGCGCTCCAGCAGCACATGGTCGTCGCCAAAGGCGGCACTCGCCTCCCGCTTGACCGCCGCCAGGGCGTCGTCAAAGTCGGCCAGCTGATCGACCCGGCGCATCCCCTTGCCACCGCCGCCACTGGCCGCCTTGATAAGGAGCGGGAAGCCCACCTGGCTCGCTTGATCGCGCAAAAAGTCGGGATGCTGATCCGCGCCGTGATAACCGGGCAGCACGGGGACGCCGGCTGCCTGCATCAGCCCCTTGGCCCCCGACTTGTCCCCCATGGCGAGGATGGCTGCGCCGCTTGGGCCGACAAAGCGCAGGCCCCGCTGCTCGCAGGCGGTGGCAAAGTCGCTGTTCTCGGAGAGGAAACCGTAGCCCGGGTGGATGGCGTCGGCATTCGCCTCTTTGGCAATCTTGAGCACCTTGCCGGTGTCGAGGTAGCTCTCCCGGGCAGGGGCCGGCCCCAGATGCCAGGCCTCGTCGGCTTCGCGCACATGCATGGCACGGGCGTCGGCGTCCGAGTAGAGGGCGATGGTGTGAATGCCGAGGCGCCGTGCTGTCTTGATGATGCGCACGGCGATTTCACCGCGATTGGCGATCAGCAGGCGCTTGATGGGGTGGTATTGAGTCATGCTTCGTCCTTGAAACGGGGGCGCCAGGTTGGGGGGCGTTTGTCGAAGAAGGCCTGGATCCCCTCCT
Source organism: Aeromonas sp. s9 (assembly GCF_040907765.1). Taxonomy (NCBI): domain Bacteria; kingdom Pseudomonadati; phylum Pseudomonadota; class Gammaproteobacteria; order Aeromonadales; family Aeromonadaceae; genus Aeromonas; species Aeromonas sp. s9. The sequence goes on along the minus strand of NZ_JBFOCK010000081.1, from coordinate 24,089 downwards.
GGGCCTCGAGACCGACCCGTACCCGGGCGATGGTCTCGACGGTCTGCTCTTCGTGCTGGTGGCCTGGGCGCCCTTCGAGGGCGGCCAGCAGCCGCTTGGTCTCCTTCATCGCCTGGGGGCCGTTGCGACACAACCGCAGGGCCATGGCGCGTCCCTCCGCCAGCAACTGATCAGGCTGGCTGAGCCTGTGCACCACGTTGAGTCGGCAGGCGGTGATGGCATCGAAAGGCTCTGCGCTCAGCATGTAGCGGCGGGCCTGGCGCATCCCCATGGCGCGCACCACGTAGGGGCTGATCACCGCAGGCACCAGTCCCAGGGTCACCTCGGAGAGGCAGAAGCGGGCATTTTCGCTGGCCAGCACGATGTCGCAGGCGCAGATAAGTCCCAAGGCTCCGCCGTAGGCGGCCCCCTGCACCAGGGCTACCGTGGGGAAGGGCAGCTCGTCCAGTGCCTGCATCAGGTGGGCCAGCACCCGGGCGTCCTCGCGATTCTTATCAAAGGCGCGGGGGTCGAACGCTTCCCCTGCCATCTTGCGCATCCACTCGAGATCGGCGCCCGCGCAAAAATGCGGCCCCTCGGCGCGCAGCAGCAGCACGTGGGGGCGGTCGGCGAGGGGCCGGCTGTGGGCCAGCTCGTCGAGGCAGTCGAGCAGCCCCTGCATCAGGTCGGCATCGAGGGCGTTGTGGCGGGCCGGGCGGGCGAGCACCAGCTCGATCACCGGGCCGTGGCGCTCAAGGCGAAAATGGGCAAGGGGATCGTTGAAGAGCGGGTCTGACATATGAACTCCTTACATCCGGAAGATGCCGTACTGCAGAGGGTCCGGCTCGGCCCCCTGGCAGGCCGCCAGCGCCAGGGCCAGCACGGTGCGGCTCTGGGCCGGGTCGATGACGCCGTCATCCCACAGGCGAGCACTGGCGTAATAGGGGTGACCCTGGCGCTCGTATTGCGCGATCACCGGGGCGCGAATGGCGGCCGCCTCCGACTCGCCCAGAGTCTTGCCCTCGGCGGCGAGCTTGTCCCGGCGCACCTGCACCAGCACCCCGGCCGCCTGCTCGCCCCCCATGACGGAGATGCGGCTGTTGGGCCAGCTGAAGAGAAAATCCGGTTCATAGGCGCGCCCGCACATGCCGTAGTTGCCGGCGCCGAAGCTGCCGCCGACGATCAGTGTGATCTTGGGCACCCGGCTGCAGGCCACGGCGGTCACCAGCTTGGCGCCGTGCTTGGCGATCCCCTCTTTCTCCGCCCTACTCCCCACCATAAAGCCGGTGATGTTTTGCAGAAACAGCAGCGGGATCCCCCGTTGGTTGCAGAGCTGGATGAAGTGGGCTCCCTTCTGGGCGCTGTCGCTGTGCAGCACGCCGTTGTTGGCGAGGATCCCCACCTGCATGCCCTCAATGCGGGAAAAACCCGTCACCAAGGTAGTGCCGAACAACGCCTTGAATTCGTCAAACACAGAGCCATCCACCAGCCGGGCGATCAATTCTCGTGCGTCAAAGGGGCGCTTGAGACTGGTGCCCACCAGGCCGTAGAGCTCCTCGATGGGGTAGTGCGGCTCATCATAGGAGGGAGCGGATGGGGCGGGTGACGCCGCCGTCTGGTTGTCCCCCAGGTTGCTTACCAGGGTGCGGGCGATGGCCAGGGCATGGGCATCGTCCCGGGCCATGTGATCCGCCACCCCGGAGTGGACGCAGTGCACCTCGGCGCCGCCCAAGGCTTCTGCGCTGATCTCCTCGCCGGTGGCGGCCTTGACCAGGGGCGGGCCCGCCAGAAAGAGGGTGGCCTGTTCCCTGACCATGATCGACTCGTCCGCCATGGCGGGCACGTAGGCGCCCCCGGCGGTACAGAGCCCCATCACCAGCGCCAGCTGGGGGATGCTCTGGGCCGACATGCGAGCCTGGTTGTAGAAGATGCGGCCAAAATGCTCCCGGTCGGGGAATACCTCGTCCTGCATGGGCAGGAAGGCGCCGCCGGAATCCACCAGATAGAGGCAGGGGAGGCGCAGCCGCTCGGCGATGGCCTGAGCGCGCAGGTGTTTCTTCACCGTGAGCGGGTAGTAGGTGCCGCCCTTCACGGTGGCGTCATTCACCACCAGCATGCACAGGCGCCCAGAGATCCGGCCGATGCCGGTGAGGATGCCGGCGGCGGGCACTGGCTCGTCATAGACCTGCCAGCCGGCCAGTGCCGACAGTTCGAGAAAGGGAGAGCCCGGGTCCAGCAGCTGGTCGATGCGCTCGCGGGGCAGCAGCTTGCCGCGGGCCTGATGGCGGGCGTTGTTGGCAGCACCGCCGCCCAAGGCTATCTCCTCCAGGCGGGCATTGAGATCGTCGACCAGGGCCTGCATGGCGGCCCTATTGGCCTCATAGTCGGTGCTCGCGGTGTCGAGGCGGGAGTGGATCCTGCTCATGCGTTATCCCCCATCAGCTCGCGGCCGATGAGCCAGCGGCGGATCTCCGAGGTGCCGGCGCCGATCTCGTAGAGCTTGGCGTCCCGCAGCAGGCGGCCGGTGGGGTATTCGTTGATATAGCCGTTGCCGCCGAGCAGCTGGATGGCATCGAGGGCCATCTGGGTGGCATTTTCGGCGGCAAACAGGATGGCGGCGGCGCAATCCTTGCGGCTGGTGCGGCCCTGATCGCAGGCGCTCGCCACCGAATAGACTAGCGCCCGGCTGCTGGCGAGACGGGTATACATGTCGGCGAGCTTGCCCTGCACCAGCTGGAACTCGCCGATGGCCTGACCGAACTGCTTGCGCTCGCGCACATAGGGAAGCACCACGTCCATGCAGGCCTGCATGATGCCAAGGGGGCCTGCTGCCAGCACCACCCGTTCGTAGTCGAGCCCGCTCATCAGTACCTTGACCCCGCCGTGCAGGGGACCCAGCAGGTTCTCCTGTGGCACTCGGCAGTTGTCGAACACCAGCTCGCAGGTACTGGATCCGCGCATGCCGAGCTTGTCGAGCTTCTGGGCGGTGGAAAAACCGGGAGTCCCCGCCTCGACGATAAAGGCGGAAATCCCTTTGGGCCCGGCGGCGGCATCGGTCTTGGCATAGATGACGAAGGTGTCGGCATCGGGCCCATTGGTGATCCACATCTTGTTGCCGTTCAGCACGAAGTGATCCCCCTCGCGCACCGCAGTGAGGCGCATGCTCACCACGTCGGAGCCGGCACCCGGCTCGCTCATGGCCAGCGCCCCCACGTGTTTGCCGCTGACGAGGGAGGGCAGATATCTCGCCTTCTGATCAGGGGTGCCGTGGCGGTGGATCTGGTTGATGCAGAGATTGGAGTGGGCGCCGTAGGAGAGGCCGACCGAGGCGCTGGCGCGGCTCACCTGCTCCATCACCAGCACATGGGCCAGATAGCCGAGGTTCACCCCGTCATACTCCTCCGCCACCGTGATGCCGTGCAGCCCCAGCTCACCCATGCGGGGCCAGAGATCCCGAGGGAAAGCGTTGCTCTGATCGATCTCGCTGGCGCGCGGTGCGATCACTTTCTGGCAGAAAGCCTCGACCTGTTCGGTCAGGGCCTGGAGGGTTTCATCCATCAGGGCATGCATCCGTGCTCTCCTTGGTGCAGTGGACTGCCGATTTCCCCTGCCATCAGGGTGATGACTGGTCAGTCCATTCGTGATTCAAGTTTACGTTAGCGTAAACGTAAGTGAGTTGTTAGTCTAAGGTAAATTCGATGGCAGCCCGTCGCAAGGGCTACCCGGGTAGATGAGCGCAAGGAGTGAACAGGATGTGCAACAGCAACATGGATGTGGCCGGCCCAGGGTGGCCTGCCATCGCCTGCCCACGGGCTAGGAGGGGGGCATGAGCCAGCATCACACCCAGTACGGGGATCTGCCGCTCTACATCGGTGGCGAGGCGTGTCCGTCCGCAAGCGAGGAGTGGATAGAGGTGACCGACCCGGCGGACCAGCATCTGCTGGCGCGGGTGCCTAAGGCTACCCCGGCCGAGATCGAGCACGCGGTACGTACCGCCCACGACGCCTATCTGCTGTGGCGGGAGGTGCCGGCCCCCGAGCGGGCCCGGGTGATGTTCAACTACCAGCATCTGTTGAAAATGCATCACGACGAGCTGGCGACCCTGCTGGCCCAGGAAACCGGCAAGAACCTGGCGGATGCCAAGGGGGATGTGTGGCGCGGCATCGAGGTGGTGGAGCAGGCCTGCTCCATCGCCAGCCAGACCCTGGGGGAGACCATGGGCAACGTGGCGCGCCGGGTGGATGGCCACTCCTGGGTGCAGCCCCTCGGGGTCTGCGTCGGCATCACTCCCTTCAACTTCCCGGCCATGATCCCGCTGTGGATGTTCCCGCTGGCGGTGGCCTGCGGCAACGGCTTCGTGCTCAAGCCCTCCGAGCAGGATCCTCTCACCCCCATGCGCCTGGCCGAGCTGTTTACCGAGGCGGGGGCCCCCAGGGGCATTCTGTCGGTGGTGCATGGCGGCGCCGAGCAGGTGGATGCGCTGCTGGCCCATCCCGATGTCAAGGCAGTCAGTTTCGTGGGCTCGGCCCGGGTCGGGGCCCATGTCTATCGCACCGCCACCGACCAGCTCAAGCGGGCTCAGTGCTTTGTCGGCGCCAAGAACCACATGGTGATCATGCCGGATGCCAACAAGGCGCAGGTGCTCAGCAACCTGGTGGGAGCCGGGGTCGGCGCCGCCGGTCAGCGCTGCATGGCCATCAGCGTGGCGGTGTTCGTGGGGAGCGCCAGGGAGTGGATTCCCGAGCTCGCCGCCGAGTTCGCCAAGGTGAAACCCGGCGTCTGGCACGACCCCGAGGCGGCGTATGGCCCCCTCATCAGCCCGGAGGCGAAAGTCAGGGTGGAGGGGCTTATCGAGGCAGGGATTGCCGAGGGAGCCGAGTGCCTCTTGGACGGCCGTTTTTGCGACGTACCCGGCTACCCGGTGGGCAACTGGGTGGGGCCGACCCTGTTTCGCGGCGTGACCCCCGAGATGCGCATCTACAAGGAGGAGATCTTCGGGCCCGTGCTGGCCTGCCTCGAGGTGGGGAGCCTGGATGAGGCGCTTGCCCTCATCAACGCCAACCCCTATGGCAACGGCACCTCCCTCTTCACCGGCTGTGGCGCCGCCGCTCGCAAGTTCCGCCACGAGGTGGCGGTGGGCCAGGTGGGGATCAACGTGCCCATCCCGGTGCCGCTGCCGTTCTTCTCCTTTACCGGCTGGCGTGGCTCCTTCTACGGGGATCTGCATGCCTACGGCAAGCAGGCGGTGCGTTTTTATACCGAGACCAAGACGGTCACCGAACGCTGGTTCGACGAAGACATTCCCAGCGGCCCCAATATGACCATTCAGCTGCGCTGACGGCAGGGGTTGCCCACTTTGCCCGGGTGCCCCCATTGACAGCAACGGATCGACGGAACAAGTACAAAGGAAGCGAACAAGATGGATTTTACCCTGACCGAATCCCAACGGGCCTGTGTCGAGTCGGCCGGCGCCTTCGCCGATCTGGCGCTCAAACCCCATGCCGCGCGCTGGGACAGGGAGCACGAGTTCCCCATCCCCACCATCAAGCAGGCGGCGGCGCTGGGCCTGTGTGGCCTCTATACCCCGGAGCAGTATGACGGTCTGGGCCTGAACCGGCTCGATGCCAGCCTCATCTTCGAGCGCCTCGCCATGGGCTGCACCTCCACCACCGCCTATCTCACCATCCACAACATGGTGAGCTGGATGCTGGGCAGCTGGCTGCCTGCCGAGGTGGCCGAGGAGTGGGTACCGAGGCTCGCCAGCGGCGAGCTGCTGGGATCCTACTGCCTCACCGAGCCGGGGGCGGGCTCCGACGCCGCGGCCCTCAAGACCCGCGCCGTGCGCGATGGCGCGGATTACCTCCTCGATGGCAGCAAGGTGTTCATCTCGGGCGCCGGCAGCACCGACGTGCTGGTGGTGATGGCCCGCACCGGTGGCGAGGGGGCCAAGGGGATCTCCGCCTTCATGGTACCGGCCCAGACCCCCGGCGTGAGCTACGGCAAGGCGGAGGAAAAGATGGGCTGGAACAGCCAGCCGACCCGGGAGGTGAACTTCAATGCCGTGCGCATTCCCGCTCGCTTCCGGCTGGGGGAGGAGGGGGAAGGGTTCAAGTTCGCCATGCAGGCGCTCGATGGGGGGCGCATCAACATCGCCAGCTGTTCGCTGGGCACCGCCCAGCAGGCTCTCAACGATGCACTGGCCCATGTGCAGCAGCGCCAGCAATTTGGACACCCGATCAGCGAATTCCAGAGCGTGCAGTTTCGCCTGGCCGACATGGCCACCGAGCTGGCCGCCGCCCGCCTGCTGGTGCGCCAGGCGGCCGCCAAACTCGATGAGGGCAGCCCGGACAAGAGTGCCTGGTGCGCCATGGCCAAGCGTTTTGCCACCGATGTGGGTCACCGCATTTGCGACGACGCCCTGCAACTCTTTGGCGGCTATGGTTATATCCGCGAGTATCCGCTTGAGCGCTATCTGCGCGACACCCGGGTGCACCGCATTCTGGAAGGGACGAATGAAGTGATGCGGCTCATCATCGCCCGCCACCTGCTGGCCGACCCCGGCCTGTCGCTGGAGTAGCCTGCTCTGAGGACGCAGTCGGCGCGTCCTCATGCTTTGTGAGCCAGGTGCAGGTTGGCTCCATTCAACCCTGTCATCATGGGGCAGTTTTTTTGACAAGGACAACGCAATGACAAGGATCAGGCTCGAATATCACGGCCACGTGGCCTACATCACCCTCGATCACCCACCCGCCAACACCTGGACGCTCGCCAGCCTGAAAGCCTTCTTGCAGATGATGGTGGAGCTGGATGGTCGCCCCGACGTGGTAGCCCTGGTGATCCGCGGAGCCGGAGAGAAATTCTTCTGCGCCGGCGCCGATCTCAAGATGTTCGCCGACGGCAGCCTGGCGCATGCCCGCGAGGTGGCCGAGGCCTTTGGTCACGCCTTCGAGGCGCTGGCCCGCTTTCACGGGGTCAGCATCGCCGCCATCAACGGCTATGCCATGGGAGGGGGGCTCGAAGTCGCGCTGGCCTGCGACATCCGCATCGCCGAGCAGCAGGCCAAGCTGGGGTTGCCGGAGGCCTCGGTGGGCTTGCTGCCCTGCGCCGGCGGCACCCAGCGCCTCACCGAACTGGTGGGGCCGGGCTGGGCCAAGCGGATGATCCTCTGCGGCGAGAAGGTGAGCGCCACCCTGGCCTACGAGATGGGGCTGGTGGAGGAGGTGGTGACCGAGGGGCACGCCTGGGAGGCGGCGCAGCAGATGGCCCAGCTGGTGGAGCGCCAGAGCCCGAGCGCCCTGCGTGCTTGCAAACAGCTCATCAATCAGGGGCGAAGCACCCACAGGGACGCGGCGCTGCCGCTCGAGCGCAGCCTCTTTCTCGCCCTGTTTGACGATGCCAACCAGCGCGAAGGGGTGGCGGCCTTCCTGGAGAAGCGGGCCCCGCGCTGGCGTTACGACCAATTCAAACCGAAAGAGTGAGGGAGTGAAGGATGAATGAGGTAATGATGGCGACCCGCCATGTCGCAGGGGCAGATACCCGGTCTGCGGGGGCCGACCATGAGTGAGCCCGTGCGCATCGAGACCCGCCCCACGGCGGATGGCCGCCGCATCGGCATGCTGACTCTGGACAGCCCCGCCTCCCTCAACGCCCTGAGCCTTGAGATGATCCAGTTGTTGCAGACTGCGTTGACCCGCTGGGAGCAGGATCCGGCCATCGTCTGCGTGCTGCTGCAAGGGGCCGGCGAGAAGGCGTTTTGCGCCGGTGGCGACATCCGCTCCTTTTATTACCGCAAGCAGGAGGGGAACGAGTCGGCACTGTTTGGCTATGCCCGCGATTTCTTTCTGCAGGAGTACCGGCTCGATCACCACATCCACTGCTACGGCAAGCCCCTTGTCTGCGTGGCGGACGGCATCTGCATGGGGGGCGGCATCGGTCTCTTTGCCGGGGCCGGTTTTCGGGTGGTGACCGAAAAGAGCCTGTTCGCCATGCCGGAGGTGACCATAGGCCTCTATCCGGATGTGGGGGCCAGCTGGTTTTTGAGCCGCATGCCGGGGCGGCTCGGGCTCTGGCTCGGCCTCACCGGGGCCCGCTTCAACGGGGCGGATGCCATCGGCCTGGGGCTCGCGGATCATGCCATGGGGAGCCGCGAGCGGATGGAGCTGCCAGCGCGCCTCGCCGCCCTCGACTGGTCCGCAGGCGACCCCTGCGAGCAGATCGAGGCGCTGCTCACCGATTTGCAGGAGGCCCCTGGTCAGGCATTGCCGCCTCCCGTACTGCTGCCCCACCAGGCCCGCATCGATGCGCTGTTGGCTGGCCGCTCTCTGCAAGGGGTGCTGGCACGCCTCGAGGACGCCGAGCTGGACGAACCGGCGCTGACTCTGGGGCGGGAGACCTGCCTTCGCGGCAGCCCTATCAGCCGCGCCATTCTCTGGCGCCAGTTCTGGCAGGCACGGCGCCAGTCCCTGGCCGAGGTGTTTGCCGACGAGCTGACCCTCTCGGTCAATTGCGTGCTCAGAGGGGACTTCGTGGAAGGGGTGCGGGCTCTGCTCATCGACAAGGACAAATCCCCCCGCTGGCAGGCCCCGCAGACGGGTGAGGCCTGGCTGGATGCCTTCTATCGCTGGCCCGAGGGTGACAACCCCTTGCGCCCCCGCTGACGCGGGATCACACACAAGGAGCACACCATGACAAGGATTGGGTTTATCGGGCTTGGCAACATGGGGGGGCCCATGGCCGCCAACCTGGCCAGGGCGGGGCACAGGGTGCAGGTGTTTGATCTGGTGCCCGAGAGCCTGAGCCGGGCCATTGGGGCTGGCTGTATTGCCGCCGGGAATGCCCGGGAAGCGGTGAGCGGCTGCGAGCTGGTCATCAGCATGCTGCCGGCGGGCGAGCACGTGCGCAGCCTCTGGCTGGGGGAGTGTGTCGGTGAGCGGGGCGGCCAGGATCTGCTGGCGGCCCTGTCGCCCGGCGCCCTGGTCATCGACTGCTCCACCATAGACGTGGCCTCGGCCCGTCAGGTGGGGGCGGCGGCGAAGGCGCGCGGCATCCGTTTTCTCGATGCCCCCGTCTCAGGGGGCGTGGCCGGCGCGGCGGCGGGCACGCTCACTTTCATCGTCGGCGGCGAACAAGCGGATTTTGAAGCGGCCAGACCCGTGCTCGCCTGCATGGGGCAGAACCTGTTTCACGCCGGGGCCCTCGGCGCCGGCCAGATCGCCAAGATGTGCAACAACATGCTGCTCGCCATCCACATGGCGGGCACCGCCGAGGCGCTGGCGCTCGGGGTCAAGGAGGGGCTGGATCCCGCCGTGCTCTCCACCATCATGGGCAAGAGTTCGGGCAACAACTGGAGCTTGGAGCGCTACAACCCCTGGCCCGGGGTGATGGAAAATGTGCCGGCGTCGCGTGGGTATACAGGGGGCTTTATGACCCGGCTGATGGTCAAGGATTTGGGGCTCGCCATGGCGTTGGCGGAACATGCCCACAGCGCCGTGCCCATGGGGGCCCTGGCCCGCAACCTCTTCAACCTGCACGGGAGCCAGGGCCAGGAGAACAAGGATTTTTCCAGCATCCTCGAGCTCTATCGGGACAAGACAGCGCCGGGTTAAGGGCCGCTATCTACCTATTTACCCGATAGTCTTTGACTCGACAGTCACCGGCCATCTCACCAGGAGCATTTATGGATATCACACGGAAAGTCATCGCCATCACGGGGGCGGGCAGGGGGCTGGGCCGCGCTATCGCTCTGAGTCTGGCGGAGCAGGGGGCCGTGCTTGCCCTCATCGACGTCAACCGCACCGAGCTGGAGGTGACCGAGGCGGAAGTGCGCAGCCGTGACGGCCGCTGCGCCCTGTTCGTCTGCAACGTGGCAAGCGAGCCAGAGGTCGAGGCGACCTTCGCCGCCATCAAGGATCAGTTCGGTGCCCTGCACGGCCTCGTCAACTGTGCCGGCATCCTGCGCGACGGCATGCTGATCAAGGTGAAGGAGGGGGCTCTGACGGAGAAGATGAGCCTTGCCCAGTGGCAGAGCGTCATCGACGTCAACCTCACCGGCACCTTCCTGTGCGGGCGCGAGGGGGCGGCGCTGATGGCCATCGGCGGGGAGGGTGGCGTCATCATCAACATCTCCTCCATCGCCCGGGCCGGCAACATGGGCCAGAGCAACTATGCCGCCAGCAAGGCGGGGGTGGCCTCTCTGGTGGTCACCTGGGGGAAGGAGCTGGCCCGTCACGGCATCCGGGTGATGGGCATCGCCCCCGGCGTCTTTGCCACCGACATGACGGCGGCGATGAAACCCGAAGCCATGGCCCGCATGCAGCAGGCCATCCCGGTGGGCACCCTGGGGCAGGCGGCGCAGCTGGCCCAGACGGTGCAGTTCATCCTTGCCAACGACTATCTGTCGGGGCGGATGATCGAGCTGGACGGCGGCTTGAGGCTCTAGTCCCCCCCCCTGCATATACCCTCTCTGACGCCCCTCCTGCAGGGGCGTTTTTACAGGGGAAAGGCCCCAGAGCAAGGGTGCATAGCCATGCAGGTCCGGCTTTTGAAAAGCGGGGCGGCATCATGAAAAGTCGTGAAATATCAACGGGTCTTTCTTAATTTGAACCAGCTCACAGGCACCCCGGGTCAGTGCTGTAAAATTGCGCGCGGTCAAGGCGGCTCATGATTGACGGCAAGAGGGATTGCGGCCGGAATAGTCATGCAATATAGTTGCCGCCTTTTTCACGGGGTACGGATTTCTAGCCCCTCCCATGTCGCGCGCTGTATGAATACGGATGCTCAGCCGCCGCCTAATAAAACAGGTTTGAGATGGACAAGAAACTGGGGCTGGGTGCCCTCATTTCGCTGGTGATCGGCTCCATGGTCGGTGCCGGGGTTTTCAGTCTGCCGCAAAACATCGCAGCGCACGCCAGTGCCGGGGCCGTCGCCCTGGGATGGGCCATCACGGGGATCGGCATGATCTGCCTCGCCCTGGTCTACCAGAATCTCTCCATGCGTCGACCGGATCTCGATGGCGGCATCTTCAGCTACGCCAAGGCCGGGTTCGGGGATTTCGTCGGCTTCAACGCCGCCTGGGGTTACTGGCTGTGCCAGCTGCTGGCCAACGTCTCCTACGCCATCGTGGTGTTCAGTGCGCTGAGCTACTTCTTCGACACGCCGGACAATGTCATCTTCGGTGACGGCAATACTCCGGTCGCCATCACGCTCGCCTCCCTGCTCATCTGGTCGGTGCATGCCCTGGTGCTGCGCGGCATCCAGGTGGCGGCGCTGGTGAACATCGTCACCACCATCGCCAAGATGGTGCCCCTCATCGTCTTCTGCGTAGCCATCCTGCTCGCTTTCAACATGGAGACCTTCACCCTGGATCTCTGGGGGCAGGGGAGTCCCGAGCTCGGCTCCGTGATGGATCAGGTCAAGTCCACCATGAAGGTGACCCTCTGGGTCTTCATCGGCATCGAGGGGGCCGTGGTGGTCTCCGCCCGTGCCCGCCATCGCAAGGACGTGGGCCGCGCCACCGTGCTGGCGCTGCTCGGCGCCCTGGCGCTCTACGTCATGGTGACCCTGTTCTCCCTGGGGGTCATGAACCAGCCGCAACTGGCGGCCCTCAAGAACCCCTCCACCGCCATGATCCTGGAAGCCGTGGTCGGCCCCTGGGGCGCCTGGCTCATCAACATCGGCCTGGTGATCTCGGTGATGGGGGCCCTGCTGAGCTGGACCGTGCTGGCGGCGGAAGTGCCCTACATCGCGGGCAAGACCGGTGTCTTCCCGGCCTGGTTCGCCAAGGAGAACAAGAACGGCTCCCCCAAGGTGTCGCTCTGGTGCTCCACCTGCCTGGTGCAGATCTTCCTCATCATCATCTACTTCCAGAACAGCACCTATCTGGCGTTGGTGAACATCGCCACCTCGGCTGCCCTGGTGCCCTATGTCTTCTCCGGTGCTTACGGCCTCAAGCTGGCGTTGAAAGGGGAGACCTACGCGGGCCAGCCCCATCAGCGCAAGCGCGACCTGCTGCTGGCCCTGGTGGCCACCGTCTATGGCTGCTGGCTGGTCTATGCCGCCGGAGTGGAGTACCTCTTGCTGGTGGCGCTGCTCTACAGCCCGGGGATCTTCATCTACTGGAAGGCGCGCCAGCACCACGGCCTGCGCAGCCTCAACCGGCTGGAGCAGGGGATGACGGCAGCCCTGCTCGGTTGCGCCGTGCTGGCGTTCTACAAGGTGATGGACGGTACCATTCCCCTGCATTAATCGGCACAATAAAGAGATGGCAAGATGCCATCTCTTTTTTATGGATAATGGCGGTCAAGTTGACCGCTGTTTCGTTATTGAAGGAATGTTTATGCTGTTTGTGGGCTATCTGGTGTTGGGCGCCTTCGCGGGCATGCTGGCCGGGCTGTTCGGTATCGGCGGCGGCCTCATCATCGTCCCCGTGCTGGTCCTGAGTTTTCACGCACAGGGCGTGGCGCCGGAGATCATCACCCATCTGGCCCTCGGCACCTCGCTGCCCACCATGATCTTCACCGGTTTCAGCTCCCTGCGTGCGCACCAGGAGGCAGGAGCGGTAGACTGGGGGATGATACGGCGCCTGGGCGCCGGCATGCTGGTCGGTGCCTGGCTCGGCGGCATGACCGCCAACCTGCTCAGCGCCAGCACCCTCAACATCATCATCGGCTGCTTCGCCTGGACCATGGCCCTGCAGATGGGGCTCAATCTGAGGCCAAAAGCGGAGCGACACATGCCGGGCCCCCTTGGTACCGGGATCGCCGGCATCGTCATCGGCTGGATGTCGGCCTTGTTCGGCATCGGTGGCGGCTCGCTGACCGTGCCTTACCTCACCTGGAATTCGGTGCCCATGCGCAACGCCGTGGCCGCCTCCGCCGCCTGCAGCATGCCCATCGCCCTGGCAGGCAGCCTCAGCTACCTCTATGCCGGTTGGGGAGACGTCGATCTGCCCGAGTGGAGCGTCGGATTCATCTATCTGCCGGCCCTGCTTGGCATCGTGCTCACCAGCACCCAGTTTGCCCGTCTGGGCGCCAGACTGGCACACCGAATGTCACCCCGGCGGCTCAAGCAGGCCTTTGCCCTGCTCATGTTGCTGGTGGGTGCCAAATTCATGCTCTTTAGCTGAACCCTTGGCCAGATTGTTGAAAAATAAGGCGAACGGCTCGCGATGCGGTAGAAAGCCATTGCATTGAGGGGCCAGTTTGCCTATTCTCCTCGTCGGTGGTCCTATTGGTCCTCTCGCATTGATAACCCGTCGACCTGGTCAGGACCGGAAGGTAGCAGCCAAGGCGGGGGACTCGAGTGCCGGGATGTGGCTGGTAGGGCCACCACCTGTTTCTGCCATTCAATAAGTTAGCTTCCTAACGCCCTTGGTCATCCACTTTGTGTGGACGACAAGGAGCTCATCGATGAATCTCTGGCTCAGTCCCCACGGCATCTGGTATTACCGGAAAGTCACCACGCTCCCCTGTGGTCGTCGTAAAGAGATCAAAAAATCCCTGCATACCCGAGACAAGCTGACGGCCCGTGCAGCTGTTGCGAAACTGCTTGCCTGTGTGCGTTCCAGAGCTAAGCCAGTTGTGCAACCCACAAGCGAGCCAGAGAACCCTCAACCTCAGCCGAATATCAAGCCTGCTGTTCCGGCGGCCAAACCGCTTGCTCCGCTGTTGTCGGTCTTGAGTGACCGCTATCTGAAAGAGAAGGCCCTCTCCTGGGCACCGAAAGAGCTCAGCAACCAGAAGAACTACATCGGCTGCTTCATCAAGGCGCTGGGGGATAGACCGGCTGCTGACTATGCGAAAGCGGATGTGGTCAAGTTCAAGGAGGACCTGCTGAACTCCGGTAAGAGCCCGACCACTATCAACAAATATCTCCAGAAGCTCTCCCTGCTGTTTAACTGGCTGGCTAACCATCAGGAGGGGGTCGTCAACCACTTCGCCGGATTGAAGCTGCAGCGAGCCAAGGAGGTGAACTCACGAAGTGGGTACACAGCGGAAGAACGTCGCAAGTTTATCGGGTGGACTAAGCAGCAGGAGCCCCACCGCAGGTGGATTGCTCTGCTGGGGCTGTTCACCGGGGCTCGAGCCAACGAGATCTGCCAGCTCTATGCCGATGATGTGCAACAGGTTGACGGTATATGGTGCCTGAATATTCGCAGTGAACGGCCAGACCAGAAACTCAAGACGGCCAACAGTGCTCGTCTCGTTCCTCTCCATCGACACCTCCTCCAGAACGGTTTCATCGAGTTTGTGAAGGGGAAGATAGGGGGACGCCTCTTCCCTGAACTGCCACATCGCCAGGATGGATACAGCCACTTGTGGGGGCAGTGGTTTAGCCGCCATCGCCCCGTCGACAAGGATTTCCACAGCCTGCGGCATACCGTGGGGACAGCCCTCAAAGATCACGGTGTGCCATTGCAGTATGCGGCGGCGATCTTGGGTCACACCAACGGGGCGATCAGCTATGACCGATACGGAGGGGATGTCTCGCTGGATAAGCTCCATGAGGTGATAGAGGCGGCCCTCTCATCCTTTGCTGATGCCGGATAAAGGGAAGAGTGGGTCTGTCGAGAAGCTGAAATTTTGGCATTTTTAAGAACTTTTTCTACGAAGCCTCATACAGAAAAAGTTCTATAAATAGCTGAAATTTCAGCAGATTAACTGCTTGGCTTGGACCCTTTTCCTTTGTTGGCGGGCAAAACGGGAAAGTCAAAAACGGCAGAGGGGCCCGCAGGCCCCCCATTCGTCATACTGTGTAGTTCGCTCCTGTCTCCGGCTGCTCTCGGTGGGTTGAGACAGTCATGTCCGCCATCTCGCTATCGAGCAGGGTCAACCCGATGACGGTTGCCTTGCTGTTATAGCGGGGGACAGCAAAGCCCTTCTCAATCAGCTTCTTCTTGAGGGCCAACTGCTTCATGGCCCATTCACCGTTCTGCTGTGCCCAGCGGCTGTAGACTGCGTAGACCTCGCTCATGGGCACTTTGGCCCCTGCTCTTGTCTGTGTACACTCTTCCAGGAAGCAGCCGACCATATCCGACTCGGCACGGTAGGTCTCGACATCCTGCTTGAGGCGAGCAGGAATCGATGCCTTGAGTCTCTGCTCTTGCCACATCTGGCAGCCTTGGATGGCCCAGTTCAGAATGCCGGGCATCTCGGCCCGTAGCTTCTCCATCAGCATTGGGTCCAGCTGTGCCTTCGTGAAGGAGGCATTGAAGGGCAGCATCAACATCCGACGCCACATACCATTGCTGGTATCGCGGATCTCGGGCTTGTGGTTACCCACCATCACCAGAGAGAAGGATGGGTGGAACTCCATCTCCTTCTTGGCGTAGGGAGCACGAGCGACAATCACGTCATCCCCTGTCATGGCCTTCACCAAGTTCTCATCCATGCGAGAGCCCTCTGGCAGCTCGTTGGCGACCACGAGGCGTGCATCCACCAGCTTGGTCAGGGACGGGTTCGGACCGGTATTGCCGTTGCGGTTGAACAGCAAGACGTTACTGCTGATCTGCCGACTGAACTCTCCCAGCAACTGCTGAATGACCGACATGAAGGTACTCTTGCCGTTGCAACCGCCTCCGTAGAGGAAGAACAGGAGTTGTTCATCGGTGCGGCCGGTGATCCAGTAGCCCACACAACGTTGCAGGAAGGCGGCATACTCGGCATCGTCACAGGTGATCTCGCTGATGAACTGCTCCCATCGCGGGCAGACAGCGGCTGGGTCATAGGCCACCGGGCTATGGTGGGTAATCATGAATGCCCGTCTCGGTGCCAACAGGCGACCCGACTTCAGGTCGATGACACCATTCGCCGTGCCCAACAGCATCGGATTGACGTTTAGCTCGTGCAGTCTTGCCGTCATCATCGGCTTGGCTAGTTCCAGCATGTTCTGAATGCCTGCCCGGTTAAGGCTGCTTGAGCCGTGTCTGAGCACGGCATAGGCCCAAGACAGCTCCTCTTTCTTGCACGCCTGCTTGATCAACATCTGTCCGATTTCCTGGATCTCTTTGCCCACGGTTTGAGCAAGGATCATGGGCGTCAAGTCATTCTGGGTCCAGTGCGTACCATCGAAGTAGATAAAGCCACCTAACTCAGGGACGAACTTCAGGTTATGCCCGTGCATCTGCACGAACCGTTCGGCGTTGGCCGAATCGTTGAGCTCGTTTTCAAAGATGGCTGTACGTGGCAGGACCTTGACGACTTCCGGCTGCTGATCATCGTCCTGAACGGCTTCGGCTTCGGCTTCGGCTTCGGCTTCGGCTTCGGCTTCGGCTTCGGCTTCGGCTTCGGCTTCGGTTTCGGCCACAGGCTCAACCAGGGTGAATGCCGCCACCAGCTCGGTCAGAGGCAAGGGGTTGTCGCCATGCAGGTATTCGTCGATGTCCTTCACACTTTCCGGCAGCTTGACTTGGGTCAGCTTGAGACCGAGTTGGACCACCTTGGAGCGGTACTTGTCGCCAGCTTCGTCAGTGTCGAAGAAGGTCACGACGTCACGGTCAGCCAGCACACGCCCCAGCCACGCCAACTGGGTCTGCGACAGCGTGCCAATGGTAGCCAGCACAGGGCCCGGCCAACCGGCATCCACCAGCGACAGGCGGTCATTCTCCCCCTCTACTAAGGCGACAGGGCCGGGGGCATTCAGGCTCTCTTCTCCGTAGAACTGCACCCCGTTAAGCCAACAGGCGCTCGGCAGTTGGTATTGGTGCTGCTTGCTCGGGTCCTTGAAAGTGAAGCGGCTGACTTGTCCGTTGCGGTCGAAGTGCGGGAACACATAGACACCACTAGGGAAGAAGTCACGCAGGAGGTCAGGGCTCTCCTGGCTGGTCTTGACCAGACCGGAGGCCAGTCGCTCCTCTTGGCTGAATCCTGCATCCTTCAGCACCTTGTTCAGGCCACCTGAGAAGCCGATATCCAGCCCCACCAACACATCCTCAGAGTGGCCACGCAGCTCCATCAACTCCTCTACATCCAGGCGAGCTTGGTAGTGACGAGCGGCGAGATTGAAGAGCTCTTGCAGACGAGCAGGTGGGGCCGTGTAGACAGGCTGTTCCAGCTTCACCACCTTGCGAATGGTCGGGGTGACTGCCAGTTCTCCCAGCAGGAGCAGACGAGCAGCATCAGATGCCTTGTCGGCTTGACCGCACTTGACGATCAGATCGAACACGTCGCCTCTTTCCTCGCAACTGAAACAATGGAAGTTGTCGTCGTCAGGATAGAGGGTAAAGCAATCGTTATGACCGCACAGTGGGCAACTGGCATCATCCAGTCGGTAGGTGTTGGAGCCGACTTTCTTGACGTCTTGCCCGGTCAGGGCCGAGGCGACATCCATAATGGGGAACTGCTCTTTGACAGCAGCAAAGTCGATAGTCAGGGAGTGGCCTGCATCGGCCAGGGCAAATTCAAGGTCAACTTGTTGGGTTTGAGACATGGTGTCTCTCCTTCGATGACCGCTGCTGTGGAACTAAAATTAGGTTGTGTGTGTTCCAAGCGGCGGTAATCAGGTCGGGTAATTGGCGCCCCCCGAGGGCTTATGGCGTGAGCCAAGGTGCGATGTGCGGGGGCGTCTGCCCGCCGACAACCCCGACTATACGGATCGGCAGAAGCAATACAACCCCTCTTTTTTCATCTCCAAGGTCCCATTTCGCGTTTTCGTTGTGAACAACGCAAAAACGGCTAATCATGAAATATTCTAATGCGAATATGATCGAATTCTCTTTGCCAATCATAACGTTGGTGAGAGGTTTGGATTTCAGCCAGGATCACACTTGGGGGCGATGTTTCATGATAGGCTCTCATTTTGTTAGACCCAAGCCCTGTGCTGTATTGAGAGCATCGCATGATCACCGACATTTCCTCACTTGCCAGTCAAGACTGGTTGCTCACTGACCGGCTACGAAGCTGGATGCTAACCACTTACGGGGTGGCTGCATGAGCGATATCAAGCTGTTTCGATATGGACAACAGGGGGTGAGTGAATTGGAAGGCAAGGCCGCTGTGGTGGAGAAGCAGCTACAGGATCTGATCGAGCAGCAGATGGCGGCCTTCCTTGGCGTTCGCTTCTTGGCCAGCGAATACACTACCGGCAAGACTCACAAAGGGCGGATCGATTCCCTCGGGATCGACGAGAATGGCTGCCCAGTGATCATCGAGTACAAGCGTTACAGCAATGAAAACGTCATCAATCAGGGCCTTTTCTATCTCGATTGGTTGCTCGACCACCAGGCCGAGTTCCGTTGGCTGGTGATGGAGACGCTGGGGAAAGAGGTGGCCGACGGCATCGAGTGGTCAGGCACCCGCCTGCTCTGCATTGCCGGTGACTTCACCCGCTATGACCTGCACGCAGTGCAGCAGATCAACCGCAATGTAGAACTGATCCGCTACAAGCTGTTTAGCAGCGATCTGCTGATGCTGGAGTTGGTCAATGCGGTGACCAGCCAGATCAATAAACCCTCCACCCCGACAGAGCTTGGCCTGCCACCACCGATACCTGTGAGTGAATCAGTCCAAGCCTCCAATGGCCATGTCCGTACCAATGCTGAACGTCTGGCTGCCGCCAGTCCTTCGCTGCGTACCCTACACGAGTCAGTGTGCGATTTTATTGAGGCGCTGGGTGATGAGGTGCAACGTAAGGAGCTCAAGCTCTATACGGCCTTCAAGAAGATTCGCAACTTTGTTTGCGTGGTGATTGCCTCCACCCAGCAGAACCCTCACCTCAAGCTCTACCTCAATCTCGACCCAGATACCGTCGAGCTAGTGGAGGGGAGGATTGTCGATGCCCGCAACAAGGGCCACTGGGGAACCGGTGATCTGGAGCTGACCATACGCCACCAGCAGGACTGGGAGAAGGTTATCCATTTGATTGAGCGATCTTACCAAGAGAACTGATAAAGAGTGGTAGGGGTCACAGTGCCAGCTCAGTAGTTCGCCCAACCTTACAAAGCAAGTTCTTAAGGATGTTACCCAGTGAAAATTAGAAAATTAAAAATCAAGAACTTTCGCGGGATAGCGAGTCTTGATTGGAACCTTCCGGTGGGCGATATCTTCTGCCTTATAGGAAAAGGTGACTCTTCCAAATCAACCATATTGGAATCAATACGATATGCATTCTATCCCCAATGGAATCTCACCCTTAGTGACTCGGACTTCTATCAAAGCAAGGTTGAGAACTCTATTGTCATTGAAGTGACGATTGGCGAACTGGTTGAAGAATTCTGTTCGCTCAACAAGTACGGTAATTACCTCCGTGGCTGGGACGCTGCAGCACTCAAGCTAACGGATGAGCCGGATGATCAACAGGAGAACGTATTAACCGTGCGTCTCACGGTTGAGAAGGATTTGGAGCCAAAGTGGATGGTGGTCTGCGACCGCAGTCCAGAAGGCATTCCGTTCAAGCAAGCCGACAGAAATAAAGTCAGTGTGGGTCTCATAGGTGCATACAGTGAAAGACAACTTTCTTGGGCAACTGGAACTGCATTGGCCAAAGTGACAGAAACACAAAGTTTGAATGAGCTGCTAGCAAACGCCTCAAGAACTGCCAGAACATCACTTGATGTTGATCGGCCTATCACTCTTAAGAATTTTGACGCTGCTGCGGCAAAGTCACAGGAGTTAGCTAAGTCGTTGGGTGTCCCCGTGCGAGATACCTACAAGGCTCACCTCGATCTAGCCTCCATAAACCTAAAGGTGGGCGGACTGGCGTTACATGACGGTGACATGCCGCTGCGTCAGTTGGGCCTTGGGTCTAGGCGAATGCTGCTGTGTGGCATTCAGACGGTGGGCCTAGAAGAAGGTCATATCACCTTGTTTGATGAGGTGGAATTTGGTTTGGAGCCGCATCGGATCACTCGCCTAATCAAGCATGTAAGAGATGACAAACGCGGGCAGTACTTTCTCACGACTCACTCTCCTATCGTGTTGCGGGAACTTACGGTGAAAGAGCTTCACATCGTTCACAACAAGGATGGAGTGGTCCAGATCATTTCTGCTGCCAAGGAAGGCCTTGAAGAGCATGAGATGCAGGGGAAAATTAGGTCAAGCACAGAAGCATTTCTCGCTAAGAAAGTAGTGGTGTGCGAAGGTGCTACAGAGGTCGGCTTCTTAAGGGGTTTTGACGACTATCAGTTGGAGAATCAAAAGGACCCGTTTTCATTCCACGGCGTAGCGTTAGTAGATGCAAAGGGTGCTAGCAAGGTGAAGGCGCTTGCGAAAGCTTTCAAATCGCTCTGCTATGATGTGTCGGTGCTTGCTGATGGTGACGCTGAGAAGCAGTTTTCTCCAGCCGATGAGATAGAACTTGTTGAATTAGGAATTCAGGTCAGGGTATGGAGTGACAAACTTTCACTGGAGGAGCGGGCTTTCTTAGATCTGCCGTGGGCTAATGTGTTGGACAGTTTAAACCTCGCTCGAGAAACGCTCGGTTACCCTGTATATGATCAGACTCGAGCTGAATTCCGTGAGGATCTGAACACTGATACTAGTCTATGGAAAGACTCGCCCAAGCTGCGAACTGCCATTGGTGTTGCTGCGAAGAAAGCTGGTTGGTTTAAGGACACGACGAGAGGCGACTTATGGTTCAAGGCCATAAGCACTGCCTTCGGGGACGCAGCATTCATCAAAAAAAATCTTGCGCTTGAACTCAGCAAGCTTTGGGCGTGGGTAGAGCATGTCTGAGGAACTGGCAATCAAGCTCAACGATTGCACAACCAAAGGGTATGTGATCGCACCTGCAGGCTACGGAAAGACACATCTCATCGCGTTGGCAGTGCGTGCCTCTGGCGGCAGGCAGCTTATCTTGACCCACACCTTTGCGGGTGTGAATTCGATCAAAACCAAGTTGACAGCCCTTGGTGTCCCTGTCTCCAAATATCAGGTGGATACGATTGCAAGCTGGTCACTGCGGCTTTGCTTGGCTTATCCCAAGACTTCGGGGTGGGAGACGGAAAATCCGATCAGCAAACAATGGAACATGCTCTATGGGTGCTGTTCTGGTTTGCTGAAGATGAAGTTCATTCGCCGCGTCGTAGCAGCCACCTACGCTGGCGTCTATGTAGACGAGTACCAAGACTGCTCTGATTCGCAGCACTCGCTGGTCTGCTCCTTGGCTGAGTTCTTGCCCTGCCGGATCTTGGGCGATCCCATGCAGGCCATCTTTGACTTTGACGAAGGCAAGCCTGTGGACTGGGATGCGAGCGTCTACCCCACTTTTGACTGTTTGGGGCAATTGGAAATCCCTTGGCGTTGGGTGAAAGCGGGAGCATCGGAACTTGGTGCTTGGCTGAAAGAGGCACGAAAGAAAATAGAGCAGGGCCAGAAGATAGACCTGCTTGGCAAGCTGCCACCTAGTGTGATTAGGGTTTGCACGGATCCTGAATATCTCGCTTCAAAGCAGTATTCGTCTCTTTGTGACCAGCTGAATCACAACGATAGCGTGATTGCTTTGCATGGTGGGGACCCGCAGTCTAAGAACAAGACTCACCTATTAGCCAGAACCATGGGTGGTCGATTTTCCTCCATTGAAGAAGTTGAAGGCAAAGAACTTCACTCGTTCCTCAAGAAGTTTGAATCTGCGAAGACCGTGCCGGCTGGATTCCTTCTTGCGTTAGAGTTTGCAAAGAAATGCTTCACTGGTGTGAGCGGTGTATTGACAGCTGGCACCAAACGAGGCGAAGTTGCGAAACAAAGTAAAGGGACCAAATACCCCTTGGTTTTGCATGCGGCGAATGATTATCTGAAAAAACCAACAAGCAGCCACCTTAAATCATTCTTCCTGGCGTTGAAGGCCAACCCAGATATATCGGCTTATCGTCGTGACCTATTGTATCGTCTTCTCAACGTGTTGAGGATGCACATTGACGGTGAAAAAGGAACAACTCTTTCGGAGGTGGCAAAAATTTACCAGAGCGAGATGAGGCATGCGGGACGGCCTCTCAGCCATCGAAAACTCATCGGAACAACGCTGTTGGTCAAAGGGTTGGAATACGATCATGCGGTCATCTTGGATGCTGATGCACTTGATGCAAAGCATCTGTATGTTGCGATAACTCGTGGGTCGAAGTCCCTCACCATCATAGGGACAGGTAGATACTTGCCGAGGAAGTGATGAGAGGCAGTGAACGATCTGTTTGGTCTGGAAGTGACTGATGGGGACAAGCTCGACTGGGTGCAGGGGATGGTGACCAAGCTGAGTGAAAACGGCCCCCTGATGGAACAGGTCCGCAATAACCCACGGGAATCGATTCTGCATGGCGATTTCCCGAATGCGGTGGATGAAGCCGTCATCGGACGAATGGAAACCCAGCAGGGCATGTCGCTGACGTACCTCTCTCACCCCGATAAAGCCAGGGCATTGCAGAATATGCTGCTGGACTTGTTGCTCGAGGGGATGGCTGGTCATCAGTCATTACGGACACAGAGCCAGTAGGCGTTTGCTGGAGGTGCATGTTAGGGCTGACGTGCTCCTTCAGCGGGCAACGAGACCGAGCAAAGGAAGTGAGAACACCATCCTAGGGCTAGGTAGGTCGAGGAGGTCTGCCGATCTGCTGAAATTTTGGCAGATTTAAGAACTTTTCCTACGAGATTCCATACAGAAAAAGTTCTATAACTAGATGAAATTTCAGCAGATTTCACATCCTATATGGCCCCTTTGCTTTTGATGGCGGGCAAAAGGGCCAGATCCAAAATCAGCAGATATTAGCTTTGCGGATTTCGCAGTGGGCGCCATACGTATCCTGATAGCTCTTTGGCATTTGCCGGGGGCAGAGTATGCAGATCATCTGCTTCGAAACCGAAAAGATTCATCATCTCTGACAGGGAGTGACAGAGGTACTCGCCATCAGCTCGGCTGAAGGTGCCGTCATAGCGCTGGATGAAGTTCGGGGTGAAGCTCTCACCTGTTGTGCAGACTGGTTGTGTCTGTGGATTTGACCCCATAGGTCCAGACACTTTTCCCGCTTAGGGTTGTGATACCCGACTGCGCAGAAATTCCCGTGGTGAACGGTATCCCAAGGCGCTGTGCGGGTGGTGCTCGTTATAATGCTCAAACGCGATAGCCAAATTGCCTACCGCTGTTCGGCTATCCGGTTTTGGCATCATCTCGATATAGTCTCGCTTCATCGTCTTCACGAAGCTCTCCGCTATACCGTTACTCTGTGGGCTTCTCACTGCTGTCGTTCTGGGCTCCAACCCGATTTCTCGTGCAAACGCGCGGGTCTCATGGGCTCGATACGCCGAGCCATTATCAGTCAGCCACTCCACCGGTGATGCCGGCAACGAATCCCCAAAGCGATGTTCGACAGACCTCAGCATGACATCTTGCACAGTGTCACTATCGTAACCCCCAGTACTGGCCGCCCAGTCCAACGCTTCCCTATCGCAGCAATCCATGGCGAACGTGACACGTAGTTTTTCACCGTTATCGCAGCGAAACTCGAAGCCATCTGAGCACCACCGTCGATTGCTCTCCTTGACGGCAACACGCCCCTTATGTGCCTGCTGGGCCAATGGTGCAGCTGGTTTTCTTTCCAGCAGCAAGCCATGTTCGCGCATGACGCGATATACCCGCTTAGCGTTTACCACAGGTTGTTCTGTTGCCTCAGACTGACGCCGTAACAGCGCCCAGACCCGGCGATAGCCATAGGAGGGAAGCTCTGCCATCGCCTCCATGATACGGCCAAGTAAGGCTGCATCATCACGCTGGCGATGATGACGACCATCTTGCCAACCCGGTTTTCGATGAACACGAACGGATAGCTGCGCACGCGATACATTAAGAGCCTGGCTCACAGCACTTAATCGTCGTCCCCCGGCAACAAGGGCGCATGCGCAATCCATTTTTTTGCTCGACCATACTCCACGGCTTCTTTGAGGATCTCGTTCTCCATGGTCTTCTTCCCGAGCAGACGCTGAAGCTCTCGGATCTGCTTGATGGCAGCAGCCAACTCGGAAGCAGGAACAACATCCTCACCGGCGGTGATCGCCGTGAGAGACCCTTCTTGGAATTGCTTACGCCATTTGAAAAGCTGGTTTGCGTTGACGTCGTGCAAGCGAGCAACATGAGAGACGGTCATCCCGGGCTCAAAGGTCTGCTGCACGATGGCGATCTTTTCTTGTGGAGTC